>NZ_JBQEQC010000012.1:0-226239 GCF_052044195.1 Variovorax sp. 22077 | reverse complement strand
GGGGTCGCCTTTTCTTTGCCTACTTTCTTTTGGCGAAGCAAAAGAAAGTAGGTCGGCCGCCGGGCCGAGACCCGGCCCCGGAAAGCAAACACCCAAAGAGCCTCAACCACGCCCCAACAAAGCCGACACAGCAGAAGCCAACAACACCACCCCGGAAACAGTCAACAACCCCAAAACAATCTTCCGAAACGCGACCTCACTGATCCCGATATAAAGCCGAGCCCCCAACAACACGGGCACAGCCACAGCCACCGCCACCACCCCCAGCAAAGGCAAGAGAGAACGTCCGATATTCCCGCTGAAAAGGTGGATGCCAAACGCCACCAGCAGCATCGAGAGATTGAAGTTCTGGATCACGGCCCGCTGCGTATCCCGCTGAAATCCGCGTAGCGTGCACCAGAGCGTAGGAATGGTCCCCGAGAACCCGCCGATGCCGGCCATCGCACCGCCGATGGCCCCCGCCACCCCATCGGCGACGCGCCCGCCGAACGAAAGCTTCGGCAGGTGCTGCGACATCAGCATCGCCGGGCACCACAGCACCAGCAATAGCCCGAGGCACAGCTTGAAGACGACGAGATCCAGATGCGGCAGCAGCCAGACGCCGAAGGGCACGCCCATCAGTCCGCCAAGCAGGAAGGGCCAGAGAACGCTCCTGTCGAAGGAGCGCCGCACGGTGACCGCGGCGATCACCTGCCCCGTCATCGCGCCGAAGAGTGCAAGCACGGCGGCCAGTTGAGGCTCCAGGGTCCATGCCCACACGGACATCGCCACCATGCCGAACGCAAAGCCGGAGAGGCCCTGCACGAAACCCGCCAGCACGGCGCCGACGATCACATAGACATACAAGGCTTGCATGCGGCCGATGATATCGGCCGGGGTTCTCCGCTCGCCGGCCGGAGCCCTCAGGCCGGGACGAGCGCTGTGCGTCGAACCCGGCGCACGTTGAATGCGCTGGCGATGAGCACGCCCTGCACCAGCGCCAGGCCCACGATGACGCTGGTGTACTGGCCGTGGTCCATGAGCCGGCCGAAGACCAGCGGTGCCACGGCCTGTCCGATGTCGAGGCCGGCGTAGACCACGCCGTAGACGCGGCCGGTGGCGTTGGGCGGCGTCGACTTCTTCACCAGCAGGTCACGCGACGGCCCGGCGACGCCGGAGACAAATCCCATCGCGCCGAAGAGCGCCGGCACGATGATCGGCGGGAAGTCGGCAAAGGCCAGCATCAGCGCCAGCGCGGCGGCCAGACCGAAGCCCACGCCCACGATGCGCTCGCAGCGCGACGGGTCGGAAGCGAGGAAACCGCCCACCACCATGCCCGCGGCGCTCGCCACCATGTAGACCGTGAGGCACACGGCCACCAGCGCCACCGGCACCGCATGCAGGTGCCCCGCGGCCACGGGCGCGAAGGTCTGCACCACGCTGATCACCACGGCATAGAAGAAGAAGAAACCGAAGCACATCCACACGGCCGGGATGCGCAGGAAGTCGAATTCGCCACCGCCGGCGGGCACGGATTCGCCCTGCCCCGTGGCCTTGTGCACGGCCGCGGCGTCGAGCGAGAGCACGCTGCGGTACACCCACAGCACCAGCAGCACCACCAGGGCCACCACACCCGCCGAGGCCAGCGCCACGCGCCACGAGAAGGCGATGGCGATCGGCACCACGAAGGCCGGTGCCAGCGCCCAGCCCAGGCTGCCGGTGATGCCGTGCACGCTGTAGGCATGGCCAAGGCGCGTGGGCGCGACCTTGCGGTTGAACAGCGTGTAGTCCACCGGATGGAACACGCCGTTGCCGATGCCCCCGAGCACCGCGAAGACCAGCAGCATCCAGTAGCTCTGCGCCACCGCGTAGCCGAAGGCCGCCAGCCCCAGCGCGCCGAGCCCCACGAAGAGCACCGGCCGCGGCCCCAGCTTGTCGACGATGAAGCCCGAGGCCGCCTGCACGATGCACGAGACCACGAAGAACACCGTGAGCACCGCACCCAGCTCGACATAGCTCACGTTGAACGCATCCTTGAGCCACGGGAACAGCGGCGCCAGGATCAGCTGGCTGAAGTGGCTGACCGCGTGGGCCAGGCCGACGAGGCCGATCAGCTTGGCATCGCTGCCCAGGGTGTTGGAGGAAGGCGAAGCGGCCGAAGCGGCGCTCGTGGGCGAGTTGGAAGACATGGATTGCTACAAAAAAATCGGGGCAGGCGCCGATGCTATGCGTCGAGGAAGCGGCAGAATGGCGATACAGCGACAACATTTGTCGAAACCATGCCAAGCGCCGCCTCACCCACCTCCAGGAGCGCCGCGTCCGCCGCCAGGCTGCGCGGGCCCACCCCCGTCAACAGCGTCGCCTCCCTCACGCCGCACCTGTATGCGCCCGACGCGGTGCGGCCGCTGCGCGCCAAGGAGCACTTCCTGAGCGCCGACACGCTGGTCGAGCTGCACGAGCATCCGTGGCCCCAGCTCACCTTCTCCACGCGCGGCGTGATCCGCCTGAGCACGCAGGACGGCAGCTACATCGTGCCGCCCTCGCGCGCGCTCTGGGTGCCGGCCAACATGCCTCACAGCATCACGCTGATCGAAGATGCCGAGCTGCGCACCATCTACCTGCACGCCTGGATCGCGCCCTCCTGGGAGAAATGCGAGGTGCTCGAGATCAGCCCCCTGCTGCGCGCCCTGATGCTGGCGCTGGACACCACGCCCGACGGCCTGCCGCCGGCCGATGCGCATGCGCCGCAGCGCGAGCGGATGATCGCGCCGCTGCTGGTCGACGAACTGGAGCGCGCCACGCAGATCCGCATCGACGTGCCGCTGCCCACCGACAAGCGCCTGCGCCAGCTCTGCGAGACGCTGCTGCGCAACCCGGCCGACCGCGCCACGCTGGCCGAGCGCGCGGCCGCCATCGGCGCGAGCGAGCGCACGGTGGCGCGGCTGTTCCGCGACCAGCTCGGCATGAGCTGGCAGCAGTGGCGACAGCAGGCCGTGATGGCGCATGCACTGCCGCTGCTGGCGCGCGGCATGGCGGTGAGCCAGGTCGCGGCCGCCAGCGGCTACGCCACCGACAGCGCCTTCTGCGCGATGTTCAAGGCCGCCACCGGCCGCTCGCCCACCTCGTTCCAGCACCGCAAGCGGCCCGCGCCCGCCTGATCCGCGTACCAGGGCCGACGGGGCGCCGGGGGATGGATGCTTCACGCCGCTCTGGCAAGATCGGCGCCCGACAAGCAACACCATGCATTCACCGATCCCCCTGCATCTGGCGCACGACGCCCAGCGCCCCACCTGGAGCGCCGACATCTGGCTGCGCGTGCGCCGGCATTTCCTGCTGAAGGCCGTCGGCACCACGGTCTTCACCTGGCTCTTCTTCATCGGCTACTTCCACCTGCTGCGCAACCCCTCCTTTCCGGTCGAGGTGATGCCGCTGACGCCACTGGACCACCTGCTGCCATTCCAGCCCTACCTGCTGGGTCCGTACCTCTCGCTGTGGGTGTACGTGGGGATCGCGCCCGGGCTGCAGCTGACCTTCCGCGAACTGGTGGTCTACGGGCTGTGGATCGGCGGGCTGTGCATCACCGGCCTGGGCATCTTCTACTTCTGGCCGACCCAGATACCTCCTTTGGCCATCGATGCGTCCGGCTACCCCGGCTTCACGATGCTGCAGGGTGTGGACGCGGCGGGCAACGCCTGCCCCTCGATGCACGTGGCGGTGGCCATCTTCACGGCCATCCGCATCGAGGACGTACTGCGCGAAACGCGCACGCCCACCGGGTGGCGGGTGCTGAACTGGGCATGGTTCGCCGCCATCGCCTATTCGACGCTGGCGGTCAAGCAGCACGTGGCGCTGGACGTGGCCGCCGGTGCGCTGCTGGGTATGGCTTTCGCCCTGCCCTCGATGCGCTGGCGTCCCGGCGCCCGCCAGCGAGAGGATGCCCCTCACGTGGGAGCGGATATCATCCGTAAACATTGACCACACTCACCACTGGCCGACGAGGAAGGGATCGATTGATTCAAAGGACCGCAACGGGCGGCGATCGATCGGCGGCACACGAGACGACGACAGGCATTGCACGATGAGTTCGCTGAAGGAATTGCAGGACCTGATCCAGGAGAAGTACGGCATCGAACCCTCGAAGCTCGACCCGCACGCCTCCATGCGTGAGACCGGCGGACTCGATTCGCTGGCGCTGGCCGAATTCCTGTTCGCCATCGAGGACCACTTCGGCATCGTCATGCCCGACGAGGACGCGAACATCGACACCCTGGCCGAACTGGCCGTGCTGGTCGACAAGGTCAGGGCCGAGAAGGCCGCATCCGCCTCGTGAACCACGAAGTCGCCGTCACCGGGCTGGGCGTCGTGGCGCCGCACGGCGACGAACCCGGCACCCTCTTCCAGGCCCTGCTGCAGGGCCGCTCGGCCATACAGCCCGTCTTTCCCGAACTGCCCAAGCCGGCAGCGGCTGCCACCGCGGCCTTCGACGAAACCCGCTGGTTCACCAAGCTGCAGCTCGCCGGCGTCGACCGCGTGAGCCAGCTGGCCGTGGCGGCCGCCGACATGGCGATGCGCGACGCCGGCCTTTCCGTGGCCGACGCAGACCCCGAGCGCGTGGGCGTCTTCTCCGGCTGCGGCATGGGCGGCGCCGCCGCGCTCGAGGCGGCCTATCGCGGCAACGGCCGCGTCTCGCCCCTCACCATTCCCGCCTTCATGCCCAACGCGCCGGCCGCCCACGTGGCGATGCGCCAGGGCGTGAAGGGCCCGGTTCTCACCTACTCGGTCGCCTGTGCTTCCTCTTCGGCCGCGATCGCCGAGGCCGCGAAGGCCGTGCAGCGCGGCGAGGTCGATATCGCCATCGCCGGCGGCAGCGAAGCGCTGATCGTGCCGGGCGTGGTGGTGGCATGGCAGGCGATGCAGACGCTGGCCGGCTTCCAGCCCGGCGAAGCGGCCGGCGCGGTGAAGCCCTTCGCCACCGACCGCAGCGGCTTCGCACTGGGCGAAGGCGCGGCCTTCCTGGTCCTCGAATCCGCCGAGCGCGCCCGCGCCCGCGGCGCCCGCAGCCACGCCACGCTGGCCGGTTGGGGCCTGAGCAGCGACGCGACCCATCTCACCAAGCCCGACGCGCCCGGCCAGGCCCGCGCGCTGCGCGCCGCCCTGCGCCAGGCCGGCCTGCAGCCGCGCGACGTGGGCTACTGCAACGCGCACGGCACGGCCACGCGCATCGGCGACGTGGTGGAGCGCAATGCACTGGCCGAGGTCTGGGGCGACGACCTCGACATGCTGCGCGTGAGCTCGACCAAGGCGCTGCACGGCCACATGCTGGGCGCAGCGGGCGCCATCGAGGCGCTCATCACCGTGATGGCGCTGCAGCAGCGGCAGCTGCCGCCCAACGCCAACTGCCGCGAGGTCGATCCGGAATGCCGGCTGAACCTCGTCGCGCAGGAAGACACCGCGGCGCCAGCGCTGGAAGCCGCCATCAGCAATTCCTTCGCCTTCGGCGGCACGAACTCCGTGCTGCTCTTCCGGCGGGCCTAGGCAGCCTTCAACTTGCGCGGCGCGGCCTGCACGGTCGACGCCTGCGCCGCCGACTCCCGCAGCCACGCCACGAAAGCGCCGACCAGCGCGTCGCCGGTGCGGCTTGGCGCAACGAACACGCTGTAGCTCCGGCTCGACGGCGCCCGGTGCGGGCAGGCCAGCACCAGCTCGCCCGACCGCAGCTCGCGCTCTACGAAGTAGTCGGGCACCAGCCCCACGCCAAGATCGGCACGCACTGCCGCTATCAGCGAGGAGAACAGGTCGAAGCGGTGCCCCGCGACAAGGCTCTCCGGCGCGCGAAGGTGGGCAGCCTGTCCGAACCATTCCTCCCACGCTCCCATGCGGGTTCGCAGCTGCAGCAGCTGCGCCTGGCGGAAGTCGCCGCGCGACATGGCCGAGCGCCCCTTCGCAGCAGGCGCGCACACGGCGACGCAGGCTTCGCCCATCAGCGGCAGCGCATTCGCTCCCGGCCACACCGCGTCGTCGTACTGCACGCCCACGTCGAAGGGCAGGTCTTCCATGTAGAGATGCGTGGGAAAAACCTGCAGATGCAGGCTGCAGCCGGGGTTGCGGCCGATGAATTCCGGCAGGCGCGGCATGAGCCAGCCGTCGGCCAGCACGGGCACCGCGCCCACCAGCAGGCGCAGGCCGTCGGTGCGCTGCGCCATCGCTTCGAGCGTGTGGTTCTGCAGCCGCAGCAGGTCGCCGGAGATCTGCCCGTGGTAGCGCTGGCCGGCTTCGGTGAGCTCGGTGCCGCGCGCGGTGCGCTGCACCAGCCGCACGCCGATCTGCGCTTCGAGCTGGCGCAACTGCTGGCTCACTGCGCTGTGCGTGAGGCACAGCTCCTCGGCGGCCTTGCCGACGCCGTGGTGGCGGGCCACCGCGTCGAAGATCAGCAGCGCGCGGGTGCTCGGAATGTGGCGGCGCATGAGGGCTTCGTTAGAAAAACTGACAACGCGGAAGATTAAACCAGAGCGCACGCCTAACACAGCCATAAGAATCGCTGACGACGGCGTTGCACCGGCGGCGCCGATCTCGACCTGGCCCGCTCCAACAACAAGGACACCTCCGCACCATGCCCCGCACCGCGTCACCTCGTTCCGTTTCGCTTCGCCTCGCCCCACTCGTCCTCGCCCTGGCCTCGGCCGCCGCCGGCTTCGCTCACGCCCAGGGCGGCAGCGTCGCGGCCCCGCCCGCGCAGGTGCGGCCGGAAGTGGACAAGGCCTACACCCAGCTGATGGCCGCGCCCGCCATCCAGAAACTGCTGGACGCGGTCAGGGCCGACCACGACCGCTCGGTCGAAGACCTGAAGATGCTCACCGAGATCGAAGCCCCGCCGTTCAAGGAGCAGAAGCGCGCCGAAGCCTTCCTCGCGCGCATGAAGGCGCTGGGCCTCTCCGACGCGAAGATCGACGCCGAAGGCAACGTGGTCGGTTTGCGCAAGGGCACGGGCAACGGACCCAAGCTGCTGATCTCGGCCCACCTCGACACCGTGTTCCCCGCCGGCACCGACGTGAAGGTCAAGGAGCGCGACGGCAAGCTCTACGCGCCCGGCATCTCCGACGACACGCGCGGCCTCGCGGTGCTGCTGTCGTGGCTCAAGGTGCTCAACGACAACAAGATCCAGACGGTGGGCGACCTGCTCTTCGTGGGCAACGTGGGCGAGGAAGAGCTCGGCAACCTGCGCGGCATCAAGGCGATCTTCCGCGACCACCTCGACATCGACGGCATGGTCGGCCTGGAGCCCGCACCCGACGGCACGGTGCTGATGCTGGGCACCGGCAGCCATCGCTACGAGGTGAGCTTCAAGGGCCCGGGCGGCCACAGCTACGGCGCCTTCGGCCAGGTGCCCAGCGCGATCCACGGCATGGGCCGCGCCATCGCGAAGATCGCCGACATCCGCACGCCGAGCTTTCCGAAGACGACTTTCACGGTGGGCACAGTCGGCGGCGGCACCTCGGTGAACACCATCGCGCCGGATGCGCGCATGGCGGTCGACATCCGCTCGGACGACATGGCGCCGCTGCTCGAGACCGAGAAGAAGATCCTCGCGGCCATCGACGAAGCCGTGACCGAGGAGAACAAGCGCTGGAACGTCAACACGCTGAGCGTGAGCACCAAGCTCATCGGCGACCGTCCGGGCGGCCGCACGCAGTCGGACACGGTGATCGTCGAGGCCGCCACGCGCTCGAACGCCGCCTTCGGCCACAAGACGCTGCTGACCGGCGCAAGCACCGACGCCAACGTGCCGATGTCGCTGGGCATCCCGGCCATCATCATCGGCGGCGGCGGCAAGACCGGCGGCTTCCACGCGCTGTCGGAGTGGATCGACGTGACCGACGGCTGGAAGGGCGCGCAGAACTCGCTGGTGACGGTGCTCGGTCTGGTCGGCGTACAGGGCACCAGCGCGCCGCTGCTCGAAAAGCGCCCGCCCCGCAAGAACTAGGCTCGCCCCCAGGCTTCGGCACTCCCTGTCGCTGCGCCACCCCCTGCCCGGGGGCAACACCTGCAGCCGGGCAAAGCCGGTTCTGCGGTGTTTCACGAAGGGGACAGGTGCGAGCGCCTCCAGGGCTGCCCCCATGGACTCTCCGTTATGCTGGTGCCCGCTTTCCACCACGCGTACCGACAGGAGGACGACATGCATGCCCGTTCAACCCTCATCGCCCTGGCGCTGCTCGCCGCAGGCGCCTCGGCGCAGGCCAACAACCTGCTCGACCAATTGAAGGAAAAGGCCGGCGAAGCCGCCAGCGCCAACGCGCAGGGCGGCACCGGCAGCGCGGGTGGATCTGCGCTCGGCAACCTGGGCAGCAGCCTCGGCTTCAAGATGCCCGCCGTCGGCTCCAGCACCATCGGCAACGCGGCCGGCGTGCTGCAGTACTGCGTGAAGAACAACTACCTGGGCGGCGACGCGGCCTCGGTGAAGGACAAGCTGCTCGCCAAGATCACCGGCCAGAAGAAGCAGGAGACCGGCTTCGCCAGCGGCGCCAAGGGCCTGCTGCAGGGCGGCGACGGCAAGTCGCTGAACCTCAAGGGCCTGTCGTCGAAGGTCAAGGAAAAGGCCTGCGACTACGTGCTCAAGAACGCGACATCGTTGATCTAGGCTCTTCTTCCCCCATGCTTCGCGCACTGCGTGTCGCTTCGCACGCCCCTTCGCCGGCGGCAATGCCGGCGGCCCGGCGAGGCCGGTTCCACGGCCCTGCCCGAGCGGCGGCGTAAGCTCTCTGCGCCCGCGGAAAATTCCAGCGTCGTTGCGGGCGCCATCCGTCATCCATGAATCCGGCTACCACCTCTACTTCCTTGCGCCAGCGCCTGTCCCGCTGGGTTCCGTGCCTCGCCTGGCCCCGCCCTTCCGCCGCGCTGCTGCGCAACGAGGCGATGGCCGGCATCACCGTGGCGCTGATGGTGATTCCGCAGGGCGTGGCCTATGCGGCGCTGGCGGGCATGCCGCTGGTCACCGGCGTGTATGCGGCGCTGTTCCCGGCGCTGATCGCGGTGATGTTCAGTTCCTCGCAGCGGCTGTCGGTGGGGCCGACGGCACTCACCAGCCTGCTGGTCGGCGCATCGCTCGCGCCGCTGGCGGTGGCGGGCAGTGCAGAGTGGGTGGCGATGGCGGTGTGGCTCACGCTGATGTCGGGCACGATCCAGATCGTGCTGGGCGCGGGGCGCTTCGGCTGGCTGCTGCGGCTGGTGAACTCGCCGGTGCTCATCGGCTTCACGCAGGGCGCGGCGGTGCTGATCGCCATCTCGCAGCTGCCGGCGCTGCTGGGCTTCACCGGGCGAACGATTCCGCAGGTGCTCCAGGGCGGGCCGCTGCCCGACCTCGTGGCCATCGCTTTCGGGCTGGGCAGCATCGCGGTGCTGTGGCTGGGCAAGCGGCTACTGCCGCGTTTTCCGACCACGATGGCACTGGTGGCCGGCGCGGCCGCCATCAGCTGGCTGGCCGACTACGCGCTGCGCGGCGGCGCGGTGGTGGGCACGCTGCCCTCGGGCCTGCCTTCGTTCTACTGGCCGGGGCTGCTGCCGCTGAGCACCTTCAGCGCACTGGTGCTGCCGGCGCTGATGATCACGCTGGTGAGCTTTCTCGAAACAGCTTCGAGTGCCAAGGTCGACAACGCACGCGCCGGCACGCTCTGGAACGAAAACCAGGACCTGATCGGCCAGGGACTGGCCAAGCTGGCTTCGGGCTTCACGGGCGCGTTCCCTACCAGCTCGTCGTTCTCGCGCTCGGCCATCACGCTGTATGCAGGCGCGCAGACCGGCTGGGCGACGCTCTTCAGCGTGGTCGTGGTGGCCGGCGCGCTGCTGTGGCTGATGCCGCTGCTCTATCACGTGCCGCAGGCGGTGCTGGCGGCGGTGGTTGTCACGGCCATCCTCGGGCTTGTGAAGCCGGCGAGCTTCACCGCGCTGTGGCGCATCTCGCGCATCGAGGCGGGCATCGCCTTCGGTACCTTCGTGCTGACTATCGCGACCGCGCCGAGCATCTACTGGGGCGTGCTCGGCGGCCTGCTGGCCGCGCTGGCGCACTACATGTACCGGCACCTGCATCCGCGCATCATCGAGGTGGGCCTGCATCCCGACGGCAGCCTGCGCGACCGCAACCTCTGGAAGCTGCCGCCGCTGGCGCCGAACCTCTACGCGCTGCGCATGGACGCCGAGCTCGACTTCGCATCCGCCTCCACGCTCGAACGTGCGCTCACAGTGGCACTGGCCGAGCGCCCCCACCTCACCGACGTGTGCCTGTTCGCGCAGCCGATCAACCGCATCGACATCACCGGCGCCGAGGTGTTCGGCTCGATCCGCCGGATGATGGAATCGAAGGGCATCCGCCTGCATCTGAGCGGCATGAAGCTGCCCGCGATGCAGGTGCTCGAAAGCGCCGGCCTGCTGGCACCGGGGCCGATGCTCTTCAGCTACCGCACCGACGGTGAGGCGCTGGCGGCACTGATGCCGCGCGTCGAAGTGCCTGCGCAGCAGGAAGCCACCGCCTGAGGAGGCGCCAGCGCCCATGAAGACCACCATCGAAGAACTCGTCGCGTTCCGCACGGTGGTGGACACGGGCTCGATCACCGCAGCGTCTGAACAGCTCTCCCAGACCGTCTCGGGCATCAGCCGCGCGCTGAGCCGGCTCGAGCAGAAGCTCGACACCACGCTGCTTCGCCGCACCACGCGCAGACTCGAACTCACGGAGGAAGGCGCTGCCTTCCTGCAGCGCACGCGCGCGATCCTCGATGCCATCGACGACGCCGAGGAACACATGGCCGCGCGCCGCGAGCAGCCCGCCGGCCGCCTGCGCGTGAATGCGGCCTCGCCGTTCATGCTGCACGCCATCGTGCCGCTGGTACCGGAGTTCCGCCGGCTCTATCCGCAGATCAGCCTGGAGCTCGACACCGACGACCTGCCCATCGACCTGCTGGAGCGCCGCACCGACGTGGCGATCCGCATCGGCCCGCTGCGCGACTCCACCCTGCATGCGCGACCGCTCGGCACGCACCGGCTGCGCGTGCTCGCGAGCCCCGCGTACCTCGAGGCGCACGGCAAGCCGCGCAAGGTCGCCGACCTGGCCGATCACACGCTGCTGGGCTTCACCCAGCCAGAGTCGCTGAACCGCTGGCCGCTGCGCGGCGTGCACGGCGACGAATGGAACATCGCGCCCTCGCTGGTGGCGTCCAGCGGCGAAACGCTGCGCCAGCTCGCGCTGGCGGGCGTGGGCATCGTCTGCCTGTCGGACTTCATGACGGGCACCGACCGCGCCAATGGCGCGCTGGTGCAGGTGCTGACGAAGGAGACGGCCGACGTGCGCCAGCCGGTGAACGCCGTGTACTACCGCAACACGCAGCTTTCGGCGCGCATCACCTCGTTCCTGGATTTCCTGTCGCAGCGAATGGGCAGCTGAGCGTGGCCGCTCATCGCGGCTGCTTCGGCACGAAGCGCTCGACCGCGGCCGACTTGATCTCGTAGCCGCTCACGCCCATGTCCGCCGACGAATAGCGCGCGGCCTTCACCGTGCCGCTGACGTACACGGTGTCCATCGCATGCAGCCCCTTCACGACCGAGGCCGCGACCACGTGCACGATCTGGTTGGCCGGCGGCGGCGGCGTGTGGATGCAGGCGCCGAAGTACGGCACCAGCAGGAACTCGCGGATGCCCTCCTGTGTGTTGTCCAGCGGCACGACGAAGCCGGCGAGCTTGCCCGGCTTGCCGTCGAGGTCCACGTTGACGGGCGCGTTGTCCCAGACGGCGCGCATCTCGTCGAGCATCTGGATGGCGCGGGGATCGTTGTCGCGCAGGGCTTCGAGGCTGATGTTGCGGTAGCGCTTGGTCGGGTCCCAGCTCTTGGGGATCAGTTCTTCCCACTTGAGTTCGGGGGCTGCGGCGGTGCCGGCGTCCGGTTGCGCTGCCGCTCCCGGGCCGCATCCGCCCAGCAGCGCCGCGGCCGGAGCCAGCAGGAACGCGGCCAGCACGGCGCGCGATAAGGGCCTTCTCATGAGTGCGATTGTGATCGGCATGCGTTTCAAGCCGTAGAGCAGGGCCTTTGCACTCGATTCGTCCCAGATTGCACAAATTTGTTGCAAAGCGCCAGAATGCCGCACCACGACACGAGGAGGTCCGCATGGCACCGACAGGATGGCTGGGACTGACGTCCCTGGGCACCGTTCACACCGCGATCAGCCTGATCGCCGTCGTCGCAGGGCTGCTGGCCCTGTTCCGCTACAAGGAGATCACCATGCGCGCCGGCCTCGGCCGGCTCTTCGTGTGGACCACTGTGCTGACCTGCCTCACGGGCTTCGGCATCTTCCAGCACGGCGGCTTCGGCAAGCCGCATGCGCTGGGCATCATCACGCTCGCCGCCCTGGCGGTGGGGGCGCTCGCGGGCCGGGGTGTGCTGTTCGGCAAATGGGCACGCTACGTCGAGGCGATCGCCTTCTCGGCGAGCTTCCTGTTCCACTGGATCCCAGCCTTCACCGAAACGCTCACGCGCCTGCCGCTGGGCGCACCGCTGCTGCCGAATGCCGATGCGCCGCAACTCAAGGCGATCACCGGCGTGCTGCTCCTGCTGTACCTGGTCGGCGTCGGCCTGCAGATCCGCCGGCTGCGCGGCAGCGGGGGAACGCTCAGTCCCGAACCGGCCCGCGCAGGCTCTTGATCTGCGAGCGCTGGCTCTTGCCTTCGAGCCGGCGCTGCTTCGAACCGTAGGTGGGCTTGGTCGCCCGCCGCACGCGCGGCGCGACGGCCACGCCGTCGACCACCGCCTGCAGCCGCGCGAGCGCGTCGGCACGGTTCATCTCCTGCGTACGGTGCTGCTGCGCCTTGAGCACGAAAACGCCCTCCTGCGTGATGCGGCTGTCGCGCAGCGCGAGCAGCCGCTCCTTCACGTCGGCGGGCAGCGAGCTCGCATGGATGTCGTAGCGCAGGTGCACCGCGCTCGACACCTTGTTGACGTTCTGCCCGCCCGCGCCCTGCGCCCTGATGGCGCTGAAGTCGACCTCGTCGGGGTCGATCAGGACGGCCGGGCGCAGCATTCCGCTCAGACCCGCTCGAAGACGGCCGCGATGCCCTGCCCGCCGCCGATGCACATCGTGACCAGCGCATAGCGCCCCTGCACGCGCTGCAGCTCGGCGATCGCCTTCGTCGTGATGATCGCGCCCGTCGCGCCCACCGGGTGGCCCAGCGAGATGCCCGAACCGTTCGGATTCACCTTGGCCGGGTCGAAGCCCAGCTCCTTGATGACCGCGCAGGCCTGCGCCGCGAAGGCTTCGTTCGACTCGATCACATCGAGGTCGCCCACCTTCAGGCCGGTGCGCTCCAGCACCTTGCGCGTGGCAGGCACCGGGCCGATGCCCATGTACGCGGGCTCGACGCCGGCGTGCGCATAGCCCACGAGGCGCGCCAGCGGCTTCAGGCCCAGCGCCTTCACGCGGCCGCCCTCGGCCAGCACCACGGCAGCCGCGCCGTCGTTGATGCCCGAGGCATTGCCGGCGGTGACGAGACCGTCCTTCTTGAACGCAGGCTTCATCTTGGAAAGCGTCTCGCCCGTGGTGTCGGCGCGCACATGCTCGTCGGTGTCGAACAGCACCACGCCCTTGCGCGTCTTCACCTCGACAGGAACGATCTGCTCCTTGAAGCGGCCCGCCGCGATGGCGGCCGCCGCGCGCTGCTGGCTGCTCACCGCCAGCTCGTCCATCTGATCGCGCGAGATACCGTAGCGCGCGGCCACGTTCTCCGCGGTGATGCCCATGTGGATCTTCTCCCACGGGTCGTGGAGGATGCCGAGCATGTAGTCGACCAGCACCGCATCGCCCATGCGCGCGCCGTAGCGTGCCGAGGTGTCGAAATACGGGCCGCGGCTCATCGACTCCGAGCCGCCGCCGATGGCGATGTCGCAGTCGCCCAGCGCGATGGCCTGCGCGGCCGACACGATGGCCTGCAGGCCCGAGCCGCAGAGGCGGTTGACGTTGAAGGCCGGCGTCTCGATGGGACAGCCCGCGTCGATGGCCGCCACGCGGCTCAGGTAGGCGTCCTTGACGTCGGTGGGGATCACGTTGCCCATGACCACGTGGCCGATCGCATCGGCCGCGACGCCGCTGCGCTCGATGGCGGCCTTGACGGCGGTGGTGGCAAGCTGGGTGTTGGGCACGTCCTTCAGCGAGCCGCCGAAGGTGCCGATGGCGGTGCGGGCGGTGCCGACCACGAAGATGTCGCGCGAAGTCATGGAATGTCTCTCCTGGATGAAAGCAGAAAGCCGCGGCTGGCGAGCCGCGGCTCCAGGAGGACGATTCTGACGGCGAACGGCGCGGGAGGCTGTCGCGCCGGGAATAGCCGGCGAGCAGCCGGTCAGCCGCGCGGCGAGACCGACTTGGGCGAAACGTCGGTCACGTCGCTGGCGCTGCCGCGGATGCGCACCGGGCGCTCCACCGATTCACCGCGGGCACGGGCGTTGGCCACATCTGCAGCCGAGGGGCCGGACTGCTGTGCCGCATTGCGAAATCTATCGAAGCCCGAGCGGGGATTGAAGCGCCCGCCCATGGAAGCCATCCAGGGCGTCACGGGCTTGCCCGTGAGGCGCCCCCAGGCGTAGCGAACGCCCCAGACGGCCGCCAGCAGCATGACCGCGACGGCCAGGCTGGCCGCGAAGACCAGCCCCAGGAGCAGAAGAATGACGCGTATTACGAAGTTCATCATCCGACTTTAGGCCGAAGCAGCCGCCGTTGGTTCCCCCGCCTTGCGGAAGGAGAACTGCCCCGGCGACAGGATCGGGTCGGTCGTGACCTCGATCGTGTCCTTCGGCCCGAAGCTGCCGTCCAGCAGCAGCTTCGACAGCGGGTTCTCGATGCGCTGCTGGATCGCGCGCTTCAGCGGCCGTGCGCCGAACACCGGATCGAAACCGACCTTGGCGATCTCCGCCAGCGCCGCCGGCGAAACCTCCAGGCCCAGGTCCATCTTCGCGAGACGCGCCTGCAGCACCTTCAGCTGGATCGCGGCGATCGACTCGATGTTCTTCGCGTCGAGCGCGTGGAACACGACCGTCTCGTCGATTCGGTTCAGGAACTCCGGGCGGAAGTAGTTCTTCAGCTCGTCCCACACCGCTTCCTTGATCTCTTCAGAGGGCTTGCCCACCATCGACTGGATGATGGGCGAGCCGATGTTGCTCGTCATCACGATCACGGTGTTCTTGAAGTCCACGGTGCGGCCCTGGCCGTCGGTGAGGCGGCCATCGTCGAGCACCTGCAGCAGCACGTTGAACACGTCGGGGTGGGCCTTCTCGACCTCGTCGAGCAGCACCACGCTGTAGGGCTTGCGGCGCACGGCTTCCGTGAGGTAGCCGCCCTCCTCGTAGCCCACGTAGCCCGGCGGCGCGCCGATCAGGCGGGCGACCGAGTGCTTCTCCATGAACTCGCTCATGTCGATGCGGATCAGGTGGTCTTCGCTGTCGAACAGGAAGCCCGCAAGCGCCTTGCACAGCTCGGTCTTGCCCACGCCCGTGGGGCCGAGGAACAGGAATGAGCCGGTCGGGCGGTTCGGATCGGACAGGCCCGAGCGCGAGCGGCGGATCGCATTCGCGACCGCGCCGATGGCCTCGTCCTGGCCCACCACGCGCTCGTGCAGCTTGTCTTCCATCAGCAGCAGCTTGTCGCGCTCGCCCTGCATCAGCTTGGCGACCGGAATGCCCGTGGCGCGCGCCACCACTTCGGCGATCTCTTCGGCGCCGACCTGGGTGCGCAGCAGCGTGGGCGCGCTGGACTTGCCCTTGTTCGCCTCGCTGGCCTCGGCCTCCTTCAGGCGCTTCTCGAGCGCAGGCAGCTGGCCGTACTGGAGCTCGGCGACCTTGTTGAAGTCGCCCTTGCGCTTCCATTCCTCGATCTGGAACTTGATCTTGTCCACGTCCTCGCGCACCTGCGCGCTGCCCTGGGCCTGGGCCTTCTCGGCCTGCCAGATCTCGTCGTAGTCGGCGATCTCCTTCTGCAGCTTCTCGATCTCGCCCTCGATCAGGCCCAGGCGCTTCTGCGAGGCCTCGTCCTTCTCGCGGCGCACGGCCTCGCGTTCGATCTGCAGCTGGATCAGGCGGCGGTCGAGCCGGTCCATGACCTCGGGCTTGGAGTCCATCTCGATCTTGATCTTGGCCGCGGCCTCGTCGATCAGGTCGATGGCCTTGTCGGGCAGGAAGCGGTCGGTGATGTAGCGGTCACTCAATTCGGCCGCGGCCACGATGGCCGGGTCGGTGATCTGCACGCCGTGGTGCACCTCGTACTTCTCCTGCAGGCCGCGCAGGATGGCGATGGTCGCCTCCACGCTGGGCTCGCCCACGATGATCTTCTGGAAGCGGCGCTCGAGCGCGGCGTCCTTCTCGATGTACTTGCGGTACTCGTCGAGCGTGGTGGCGCCCACGCAGTGCAGCTCGCCGCGCGCGAGCGCCGGCTTGAGCATGTTGCCCGCGTCCATGGCGCCCTCGGCCTTGCCGGCGCCGACCATGGTGTGGAGCTCGTCGATGAAGACGATGGTCTGGCCCTCGTCCTTGGCGAGCTCGTTCAGGACGCTCTTCAGGCGCTCCTCGAATTCGCCGCGGAACTTGGCGCCCGCCAGCAGCGCCGCCATGTCGAGCGACAGCACGCGCTTGCCCTTGAGCGAGTCGGGCACTTCGCCCGAGACGATGCGCTGCGCCAGGCCTTCGACGATGGCGGTCTTGCCCACGCCGGGTTCGCCGATGAGCACGGGGTTGTTCTTGGTGCGGCGCTGCAGCACCTGGATGGCGCGGCGGATTTCCTCGTCGCGGCCGATGACGGGGTCGAGCTTGCCCAGCCGGGCGCGCTCGGTGAGGTCGAGGGTGTATTTCTTGAGGGCTTCACGCTGGCCTTCGGCATCGGCGCTGTTCACGCCCTGCCCGCCGCGCACGGCGTCGATGGCCGCCTCGAGGGACTTGCGGCCCAGGCCGTTCTCCCTGGCGATCTTGCCGATGTCGGCCTTGCTGTCGGCCAGCGCCAGCAGGAAGAGTTCGCCGGCAATGAACTGGTCATTGCGCTTGATGGCTTCCTTCTCGGTGGCCTGCAGCAGCTTGCCGAGCTCGGGGCCGACTTGCACGATGTCGTGGCCCTGCACCTGAGGCAGCTTCTTGATGGCGGCCTCGGCCGCCTGCGTCAGGCCCGGGACGTTGACACCCGCCCGCTCCAGCAGGGCGCGCGGGCCGTCGTCCTGGCGCAGCATCGCGAGCAGCAGGTGGGCCGGCTCGATGTAGGCGTTGTCATTGCCCAGCGCCAGCGACTGTGCGTCGCCCAGCGCTTCCTGAAATTTGGTGGTGAGTTTGTCTTGTCGCATGGTGGTATTCCTGCATCCAAAATAGGGCTGTTCGGGCACGATTCAAGGTTGCCGATCCATCCAGTGCCCTGGGCACGGGTATTGCACAGGATCCGTCCTCTTCCGCCCGTAGGCATTTCTCTCTCTCGAATGGAGTCGATCATGGTTTTTTCAACGCGGCGCGTTCAACCGGTGCGCCGGGCGATCAGCGTGAGTCTCTTTATGGCCGCAGCGGGGCTTTGCAGCCTTGCGCAGGCGCAAAGCGGTACGCCCGTGCGCCTGCTCGTGGGCTTCCCCGCCGGCGCCGGCACCGACGCGATCGCACGCACGCTGGGTGAAAAGCTCAAGGACGTGCTGGGCGTGCCGGTGGTGGTCGAGAACCGCGCCGGCGCGGGCGGCCAGATCGCCGCGACGGTGCTGAAGTCCTCCCCGGCCGACGGCCACACGCTGTTCCTGTCGCACGACCACACCATCTCGATCCTGCCCCAGGTGGTGAAGAACCCGGGCTTCAACCCCGCCACCGACTTCGTGCCCGTGGCCGGCTTCGCGACCTTCGCCAACGTGCTGGCCGTCTCGGGCGGCACGCCGGCCAAGAGCCTCGACGAATACGTGAAATGGGTCCGCACCCAGAAGGGCGGCAAGGAAACCATCGGCATCCCGGCGCCAGCCTCGATCCCCGAGTTCCTGGTCAAGATGATTTCCGACAAGTACAAGATCGACGTGCAGCCCGCCCCCTACCGCGGCAGCGCGCCCATGACGGCAGACATGCTGGGCAACCAGATCACCGCGGGCATCGCCTCGGTGCCGGACTTCATCGAGAACCACAAGGCCGGCAAGCTGCGCATCGTGGCCTCCATTGGCTCCAAGCGGCAGGCGGTGATCCCGAACGTGCCGACGTTCAGCGAACTGGGCTTCTCGAACCTGGACGACCTGCCCTACTACGGCATCTTCGCGCCGGTGGGCACGCCGCAGCCGATCATCGACAAGTACGGCGATGCGCTGCAGAAGGTGCTGGCCATGCCCGACGTGAAGCAGAAGCTCACGACGATGGGCCTGACCGTGGGCTACGAGCCGCAGGGCCAGTTCGCGGGCCGCGTTCGCACGTACACGCAGGCCTGGGAAAAGATCATCCAGTCGAGCGGCTTCAAGCCGCTGTAAGGCTTCGCTCCCTCTCACTCGGGAGAGGGAACAAGAGGCGAATCAGGCGTTCGGGGCGCTGATACCCCAGCGCGCCAGCGCCGCGTCGTCGGACACGCGCGCATCGACCCAGCGGGCGCCTCCGGGCGTCTGCTCCTTCTTCCAGAAGGGAGCCTGGGTCTTGAGGTAGTCCATCAGGAACTCGCAGGCCTGGAAGCTCTGGCCGCGGTGGGCCGAGACCACCGCCACCATCATGATCTGGTCTTCGGGCTGCAGCAGACCGACGCGGTGGATCACGCGTGCCCCCAGGATGTCGAAGCGGCGGTGGGCCTCGTCGATCATGGCTTCGATGGCCTTCTCGGTCATGCCAGGATAGTGCTCCAGCTCCATCGACGTGATGGTGTTGCCGTCGTCTTTCGCCGCCGGGCCGCCCCGAGGCGAAAGAGCCCCCTCGGGGAGCAGCGAGGACACGCCAGTGCCGAGCGTGGGAGCACTGTTCCTGTCTCGAACGGTGCCGATGAAGCTACAGACGGCGCCCACGCGTTTGTCGCCGGCACGCAACGCGGCGACTTCCCGCGAGAGGTCGAAATCGTTCGTCTGGATCGAAACACGGGCAACGCTCATGTCCGAATTGTGGCATCGCGATAGACTGTGGCGATGCCCTGCCTTGCCACGCCCACGCTCTTCCCGGTGCCTTCGCACCCCGAAGGCCGCCGCGTGGGCCAATGCAGCAGCAACGACAAAGCCAAAAAACCAAAGCTCGTCTGACCGGAGCCGAGGTTCCGTCGTCGGATGAGCGACGGAATCCGCCAAAGGCTTTGGCCCCTACCGGGTTGCGCGCGCATCGGGCGATGGTTCTTTCCATCGGTCGATTCCTGAAAGGAAGCCCGCGTGCCTCAACAACAACCAAGCCCCACCACCCCTGACTTTTCCGGCTTCTGGGTGGCCCTCGTCACCCCGTTCCGCGACGGCGCGGTCGACCACACCGCCCTCGCCGCGCTGGTCCGGCGCCTCGCCGACGAAGGCGTGACGGGTTTCGTGCCCTGCGGCTCCACCGGCGAAGCGGCCGCGCTGGACGAAACCGAGCAGCTGGCCGTGCTCGACACCGTGCTGGCATCGGCCGGCGGCCTGCCGGTCGTCATGGGTATTTCGGGCTATCACCTCGGCAAGGCCACGGCCTGGGCGCGCAGGCTCTCGGAGCGCCCGATCGCAGGCCTGCTGGTGGCCGCGCCGCACTACGTCCGCCCCTCGCAGGCCGGCCTGCTCGAATGGTTCCGCGCCATCGCCGACGCCAGCTCGGTGCCCGTGCTGGTCTATGACATTCCCTACCGCACCGGCGTCACCATCACGCGCGAGACGCTGCTGGCGCTGGCCGCACACCCCCGCATCCGCGGCATCAAGGACTGCGGCGGCGACATGGCCAAGACGCGCGCGGTGATCGCCGACGGCCGGCTGCAGGTGCTGACGGGCGAGGACCACCAGATCTTCGGCACCATGGCCGAGGGCGGCGCCGGCGCCATCGCGGCCAGCGGCAACGTGCAGACCGCCCGTTTCGTGCGCCTGGTGCGCCTGCTCGCGGAAAACCGCCTGGCAGAGGCTCGCGCCGAGTGGCAGCCGCTGCAACCGCTGGTGGAAATGCTGTTCGCCGAACCCAACCCGGGCCCATTGAAGGCGCTGCTGGCGCACAAGGGCGAGATGGCCGACGAACTGCGCTCGCCGATGACCCGGGCCTCCGGCGGCCTGCGCGAACGCCTGGTCGAGCTGGACGCCCGCCTCAGCCGCCCGTGACGGGCGGGAAGAAGGCGACCTCGCAGCCTTCTCGAAGGGCGGCGGCTTCGTCGCTCATGACATGGTCGAGCGCCATGCGGACAGCCTTGCCGCGCGCCAGCGCGGTGGCGTAGGCGCCGCCCCTGCCGATGAGTTCGTCGCGCAGGGCGGAAAGCGTCTCGGCTCGGGTCTCGACGGCTTCGCCGCTGCTGGAAAGCGCCTCGCGCACCGAGGCGAAATAACGGACCTGGACTTTCATGCGGCTCAACCCAGCAGCGATTCGAAGGGAATGAAGTCGACGACGTCGCCCGACTTGATCGTTCTGCCGGCCGGGTTGTCGACCACGCCGTCGCCCCAGACCATCGAGGTGAGCACGCCCGAGCTCTGGTTGCCGAACAGGTCGAGGCCGCCGGCCGCGTTGCGCCGTGCGCGCAGGAACTCGCGGCGCTTGTCGGCGCGCGGCCAGTCGAAATCGGCGCGCATCTTCACCGACTCGGGCGCAACGCGGGTGGCGCCCTGCAGCGTCAGCAGGAAGGGTCGCACCAGCATCAGGAAGGTCAGGAAGCTCGACACCGGATTGCCCGGCAGCCCCGTCACGTGGCAGGCGCCCTGCCCGCTGCTGCGTGCGATGGAGCCGTAGGCGAAGGGCTTGCCCGGCTTCATCGACAGCGACCACAGCTGCAGTTCGCCCAGCGACTGCAGCGCGGCGCGGATGTGGTCTTCCTCGCCGACGGAGACGCCGCCGGTCGTGATGATCAGGTCGCTCGCCTCGGCCGCGTCGCGCAGCGCGACGACGGTGGCTTCGCGGTTGTCAGGCACGATGCCCAGGTCGTTCACCTCGCAGCCCAGCCGATGCAGCAGAGCCCGCATGAAGAAGCGGTTGGAGTTGTAGATGGCGCCTGGCTTCATCGCGTCGGGCGCGACCTCGCCGGGCATCACCAGTTCATCGCCGGTGGAGAGCATCGCCACGCGTGGCTTGCGCGCGACCTGCAGGCGGTCGAAGCCGACGCTCGCGGCAAGGCCGAGCGCCGCAGGCCCGAGGCGCTCGCCCTTCCTGAGCACCACGTCGCCGGAGGCCACGTCCTCGCCCGCGCGGCGGATCCACTGGCCGGCCGCAGGCACGATGGCGATGCGCACCGAGCCGAGGCTGCCTTCCTGCGGCGTGGCCGTCGTGTCTTCTTGCATCACGACGGCGTCGGCGCCCTCGGGAATCTGCGCGCCGGTGAAGATGCGCGCCGCGGTGCCGGGCACGAGCGGCGTGCCGACGGTGCCGGCGGGAATGCGCTGCGCCACCTTCAGCTCGGCGCCGGGCGCGGCGCAGTCGGCCACGCGCACGGCGTAGCCGTCCATCGCACTGTTGTCGCGCGGCGGCACGGTGAGGCCGGAGACGAGGTCCTGCGCCAGCACGCGGCCGTCGGCGTCGAAGGTACCGACGCTCTCGGAGGGCAGCACCGGCAACGCTCTCGCGAGTAGCGTCGCGATCGCCTCGTCGAGAGGCATCAGCGGCGGACGCGAAGACGAAGCGGCGAAGGGAACGGGTGAATCAGCCATGGTGATCGGGGTTGTATTCGAAGCGCTCACCGCTGTCGACCAGCCACTTCGCAATGGCCTCGGCGTCGTTGAGGTCGAAGAGCGGCCGCTCGGTGGGCGACGGCAGGCCGGCCGGGGCATCGGTGGCCACGGCGACGACGAAGGGGTCGTTGGGGTACAGCACGGGCCGCACCGCTTCACCCGCCGCAGGCTCGCGCCAGATCTCGATCTTCAGCACGTCGCTGTGCCGGAAGCCCTCGACCAGCACCCAGTCGGCCACCGGGTGCACCTCGGCCAGCAGCTGGTGCACGCTGAGCTCCACGGGCGCCTCGAACTCGCGCATCACGGCAAGCCGCCTGTCGGAGGCGACGACCACCTCGAAGGCGCCCGCCTCGCGGTGGCGGTAGGTGTCCTTGCCCGGATGGTCGATGTCGAACTTGTGGTGCGCGTGCTTGACCACCGAGACCCGCTGGCCGAGCCGCTTGAGCGCGGGAATGAGGCGCTCGAGCAGCGTGGTCTTGCCCGCGCCCGAGTAGCCGGCGAAACCGACGACCTTCATGCCCAGCCTCGCCCTTGGCTAATCACAGTGCTCGGCGATGTACGCCTTCACGGCTTCCGCGTCGGCCGGCAGCTTGACGACGCGCTTGGGCAGCGCCTCGATGCCCTCGAACTTCTTCGGACGCGCAGGCTCCTCGCCCAGCGCCTCGACCAGCGTGGCCGCGAACTTGATGGGCAGCGCGGTCTCGAGCACCACCATCGGCACGCCGGGGGTGAGCTGCTCGCGCGCGGCCTTGAGGCCGTCGGCGGTGTGCGGATCGACCAGCGTCGCGAAGCGCTTGTCGGTGTCGCGGATGGTGGCCAGGCGATCGGCGTGCGTGCTGCGGCCACTGCGGAAGCCGAAGCGCCCGGCGGCCTGCGCGAATGCAGGATCGGCGCTCAGGTCGAAGCTGCCGTTCAGGCCCAGGTCGTCCACGAAGAGCTTGCGCAGCCTGGCCGGATCGCGCCCGACCAGGTCGAACACGAAGCGCTCGAAGTTGCTGGCCTTGCTGATGTCCATCGACGGGCTGGAGGTCTCGTGCGTGTCGACCGCGCCGCGCACGCGGTACACGCCGGTGCGGAAGAACTCGTCGAGCACGTCGTTCTCGTTGGTGGCGACCACCAGCGTGTGGATCGGCAGGCCCATCATGCGCGCCACGTGGCCCGCGCAGACGTTGCCGAAGTTGCCCGAGGGCACGGTGAAGCTCACCGGCTTGTCGTTGCTTGCCGTGGCCTGGAAGTAGCCCGCGAAGTAGTAGACGACCTGCGCCAGCAGCCGCGCCCAGTTGATCGAGTTGACCGTGCCGATGCGGTACTTGCGCTTGAAGGCCAGGTCGTTCGACACGGCCTTGACGATGTCCTGGCAGTCGTCGAACACGCCGGTGATGGCGATGTTGTGAATGTTCGCGTCCTGCAGGCTGAACATCTGCGCCTGCTGGAACGGGCTCATGCGGCCGTCGGGCGAGGTCATGAAGACGCGCACGCCCTTCTTGCCGCGCATGGCGTACTCGGCCGCGCTACCGGTGTCGCCGCTGGTGGCGCCAAGGATGTTGAGCTCGGCGCCGCGGCGGGCCAGCTCGTACTCGAACAGGTTGCCCAGCAGCTGCATCGCCATGTCCTTGAAGGCCAGCGTGGGGCCGTTGGACAGGGCCTCGAGGTACACGCCGTCTTCCAGCTCGCGCAACGGCACGATCTCGTCGGTGCCGAACACTTCGGCCGTGTAGGTCTTCGCGCAGATCGCCTTCAGGTCGGCCGGCGGAACGTCGTCGATGTAGAGCGAGAGGATCTCGAAGGCCAGCTCGGCATACGGCAGCTTGCGCCACTTCGCGAGCGTGGCGGTGTCGATCTGCGGGTATTGCTCGGGCAGGTAGAGGCCGCCGTCGGGCGCGAGGCCTTCGAGCAGGATTTCGCAGAAGCGCTTGCGGTCGGGGTGGCCGCGGGTGCTCAGGTAGTTCACGGGATGTTCCTAGAGGCCAATTCCATAGTGGCGCAGATCAAGCCAGAAGCGCGAGCCGATCAGCGCCAGCATGCCGAAGAAAAGAATGAAGTAGTGCGGGACGCGGTATTCGACGTTGTCGGTCGCCTCGAGCGCCGAGAAATACGCCCATGCCGCGAGAAAGCTGCCCGCGCCGTTGAGCACGAGCTGCCGCCAGCCGAGGCTGGCGAACAAGGCCAGCACGACCAGCACCGCGAACCAGAACGCCAGGTGCCAGCGCGGCATTTCCACGTGCGCGAAGCGGAGCAACCCGACCAGCGCGAAGGTGGCAATCAGCGTGGGCACGGCGGCGTTCCATGGCGGCGATCAGATGCTCAGGACAGCTCTTCCTTGCGGATGCGCACGATCGGCTCCAGCACGGTCGGCAGCGCCTGCAGCTCGGCCAGCACGTCGTTGACGGTGCCTTCGCGCGCGTCGTGCGTGAGGATGATCAGGTCGGTCTGCGTGGAGCCCTCGCCGCCGACTTCGTCGGCTTCGCGCTGCAGCACGGCGTCGATGCTGATGCCGGCAGTGGCGAGCAGGCCCGTCACCTTGGCGAGCACGCCGGCCTGGTCGGCCACGCGCAGGCGCAGGTAGTAGCTGGTGACGACCTCCGACATCGGCAGCACCTGCAGGTCGCTCAGCGCGTCGGGGTGGAAGGCCAGGTGCGGCACACGGTGTGCGGCATCGGCCGTGTGCAGGCGGGTGATGTCGACCAGGTCGGCGATCACCGCGCTGGCGGTCGGCTCGCTGCCGGCGCCCTTGCCGTAGTAGAGAGTGGTGCCGACCGCGTCTCCATGCACCACCACCGCGTTCATCGCGCCTTCGACATTCGCCAGCAGGCGCTTCGACGGCACCAGCGAGGGGTGCACGCGCAGCTCGATGCCCTTGGCCGTGCGCTTGGTCACGCCCAGCAGCTTGATGCGGTAGCCGAGCTGCTCGGCGTACTTGATGTCCTGCGCGGCCAGCTTGGTGATGCCCTCGATGTGGGCCTTGTCGAACTGCACGGGGATGCCGAAGGCCAGCGCGCTCATCAGCGTGACCTTGTGGCCGGCGTCCACGCCTTCGATGTCGAAGGTCGGATCGGCTTCGGCGTAGCCCAGGCGCTGCGCTTCCTTGAGCACGGTCGCGAAGTCCAGGCCCTTGTCGCGCATTTCCGAGAGGATGAAGTTGGTGGTGCCGTTGATGATGCCGGCCAGCCATTGGATGCTGTTGGCCGTGAGACCTTCGCGCAGCGCCTTGATGATCGGGATGCCCCCGGCCACCGCGGCCTCGAAGGCCACCATCACGCCCCTGGCGTGCGCGGCGGCGAAGATCTCGGTGCCGTGCACGGCCAGCAGCGCCTTGTTGGCCGTGACCACGTGCTTGCCGGCCGCGATGGCCTCGAGCACGAGCTGCTTCGCGATGCCGTAGCCGCCGATGAGCTCGATGACGATGTCGATCTCGGGATTGGCGATGACTTCGCGCGCATCGCTGACCACCTTCACGCCCTCGCCTGCCACTTCGCGCGCGCGGGCGGTGTCGAGGTCGGCCACCATGGCGATCTCGATGCCGCGGCCGGCGCGGCGCTTGATTTCTTCCTGGTTGCGCTTGAGCACCTTGAAGGTGCCGCTGCCGACCGTGCCTGCGCCGAGCAGGCCTACTTGGATGGGTTTCATTGGGAGAGTCGCACTCATGGCGTTCAGGGTTTGGATGGGGTGGCGGACGGCTCGGAGAGTTTCACCTGCGAGACATAGCGCTGCAGGCTCCAGGCGCCGCCGGGGAAGCCGCGGCACATGCCGTCGTAGGTGTGGCCGGTGAGAACGAAGCCCTTGCCGTCGAAATGCCAGGTCTGGCTCGACCAGCAGTCGCCGATGCCGCGGCCCTTCATCGAGGAAGTGACGCTGGCGTTTTTCTCGTCGAAGTCGCCGTTGGCCTCGATGGCTACGGGTGCATAGGGCGGCTTGTCGTTCGCGATCCAGAGCACGCTGGTGTAGTTGTAGGCGCCCATGCCGCAGCCAAAGGACAGCAGCACCTTGCGCTCGGTCAGGCGCGAGACGGTCAGCGACTTGGCGTTGAACTCATCGTAGTTGTTGCAGTCGTCGGCAGACGGATCCGACTTCAGCGACGGGAAGATGCGCGCGGCCAGGGCGTCGTCGCCCGGGCGGGCCTTCGTCGGCAACACCGCGTTCACGACGGGTGCCTGCACCGGCGGCAGCACCGAGGATTCGGGCTTGTTGCCGCGGCGCACGAGCGCACCCGGCGTGCCGACGCGGCCCTGGACCTCGTCCATCTTCAGCAGCACGGCGTTGAGGCCGGCCAACGAGAGAACCCACTTGTGCCCGCCGTTGTCCGTGAGCGAGGCGTCGTCGCCCTTGAGCAGTTCGGGCAGCACGGTGCGGATCTGGGCCTCGTCGAGGCTGAAGGCGCTGTCCTTGAGGCCCGACAGGGTGGCCTTGCCGACCTTGAAGCGCACCGAGCCCTTGGGCTCCTCCTGCCCGCCGGTCTGCAGGTCGATCTCGAGGGGGGTGCCGGGACCCGCACGGCGGGTGATGAGCATCGACACCGGCTCCAATGCGCTCCCGCTCTCCACCTGGTAGCCGGCGGCGCGGCAGGTGCGGGTGTTGTCGCAGGCCAGTTCCCAGTCATTGTGCGAGAACGAGACGCCCTCCTTGGCGGCAGCTCCGGCAGCGGCCGCGGAAAGCGCGGCAAACGACAGCGCCGCGGCGGCAGCGATGCGGGCGGAGTTCATTGGCGCGACTTGCGGCGCAAGCGGTACTGCTCCAGGAACTTCGCGATGCGGTTGATGGCCTCGCGCAGGTCGTCCTCATGGGGCAGGAACACGATGCGGAAGTGGTCGGGCGTGGCCCAGTTGAAGCCGGTGCCCTGCACCAGCATCACGCGGGTTTCCTTCAGCAGCTCGAGGAAGAACTGGCGGTCGTCCTCGATCGGATAGACCTCCGGATCGAGCTTGGGGAACATGTACAGCGCAGCGGTCGGCTTGACGCAGCTCACGCCCGGGATGGCGGTGATCAGCTCGTAGGCCAGGTCGCGCTGGCGGCGCAGGCGGCCGCCCTCGCACACGAGGTCGTTGATGCTCTGGTAGCCGCCCAATGCCGTCTGGATGGCCCACTGGCCCGGCACGTTGGCGCACAGGCGCATGTTCGAAAGCATGTTCAGGCCCTCGATGTAGTCCTGCGCGCTGCGCTTGTCGCCCGATACCACGAGCCAGCCTGCGCGGTAGCCGCACGAGCGGTAGCTCTTGGAGAGCGAATTGAAAGTGAGCGTGAGCACGTCGGTCGACAGGCTGGCGATGGCCGTGTGCTTCGCGCCGTCGTAGAGCACCTTGTCGTAGACCTCGTCGGCGAAGATCACGAGGCCGTGCTCGCGCGCGATGTCGACGATGCTCTTCAGCAGCTCGTCGGAGTACAGCGCGCCGGTCGGGTTGTTGGGGTTGATGACCACGATGCCCTTGGTGCGGGGCGTGATCTTGGCGCGGATGTCGTCGAGGTCGGGCATCCAGCCGTTGGCCTCGTCGCACAGGTAGTGCACCGGCGTGCCGCCCGAGAGGCTGGTGGACGCGGTCCACAGCGGGTAGTCGGGCGCCGGCAGCAGCAGTTCGTCACCGTCGTTGAGCAGCGCGTTGGTGGACATGGCGATCAGCTCGCTGGCGCCGTTGCCGAGGTAGATGTCGTCGAGGGTAACGCCGGCGATGCCCTGCTTCTGGGTCTCGTGCATCACCGCCTTGCGTGCCGCGAAGACGCCCTTGCTGTCCGAATAGCCCGCCGAGGTCGGCAGGTTGCGGATCATGTCCTGCTGGATTTCCTCGGGAGCATCGAAACCGAACACGGCCAGATTGCCGATGTTGAGCTTGATGATCTTCTGGCCGTCCTCTTCCATCTGCTTGGCGGCGTCCATGATGGGGCCGCGGATGTCGTAGAGGACGTTGGCCAGCTTGGCCGATTTCTTGAGCTGCTTCAAAGGGCCCTCCCGGGCGCGGGGTTGGAATGCTTACGCGGAATCAAAGGCCCTTGCGGGCCCCTTGGCACTAGGGAAAACCTATAATTTGACCACAGTTCCCAGTGCCCAGATGAAGCTCCAGCCCGACAAATCCGACGCTCAGTCTCTCACCGCACACGGTCCCGGCTGGGTGGCGATCAACAACGAAAAAGTCGAGGGCAGCGTGGTGGTCGGCTCGCGCGGCGAGCGCTTCGAATGGAATTGTTCGAGCTTCGACCAGATCGGCCCCGAACATTTCGCGCAACTGGCCTCGCTGGGCGCCGAATTGATCATCTTCGGCAGCGGCAACCGGATCCGCTTCCCTCAGCCCGTCTGGCTGAAGCCGCTGATGGCCCAGCGCACCGGCGTGGAGACCATGGACACCGCGGCAGCCTGCCGAACCTACAACATCCTGGCCGGAGAAGGCCGGCACGTGATCGCCGCCCTCCTCGTGGAGAGCCCCGCGGGTGCCTGATGGGGGTGTTTTCGGGGTAAAATACCGGGTTGCGAACAGGCCGGCTACCCCAAAGTTAGCAACGACCAATCCTCCATTCCTTGAGCAAGCCCGGTATGAAACGGGGCGAGAGGGCTCAGGAACGGAATCTAACGGAGAAAACAAGTTTCATGGCGATCGTTGTCAACAAACCCATTCCTGAATTCGACGCCAACGCCACGGGCGGCATCAAGGTCTCGAATACCTCGCATCTCGGCCACGTGCTGGTCATGTATTTTTACCCGAAAGATAACACCCCGGGCTGCACCACCGAAGCGATGCAGTTCCGCGACCGCTACAAGGATTTCGAGAAAGCCGGCGCCACCGTCTTCGGCGTGTCCCGCGACAACATGAAGTCGCACGACGAGTTCAAGGCCAAGCTCGAGCTGCCCTTCGAACTCATCGCCGACACCGAAGAAAAGATGTGCCACATGTTCGGCGTGGTCAAGAACAAGATCATGTACGGCAAGAAGGTCAAGGGCATCGAGCGCAGCACCTTCCTGATCGGGGCCGACGGCATCCTGAAGGCTGAATGGCGCGGCCTCAAGGTTCCTGGCCATGTCGACGACGTGCTCAAGGCCGTCAAGGCCCTGAAGAAGGCCGCCTGAGCGCCCGCCTTCTGGCGGACCGGCAGCAATCAAGCCTTGCCGCCCCGGCGTGGGAAATGCCCAACGGTGCGTAAAGAGCTGCCGGCGCGTCTTCCGCGGTGTGCATAATGGCCTCATGCCGTTGAGCTCCACGACCGCATCCTCCGAACAAAGCCGCCTTGGTCTTCAGGCGGCTTTTTCGTTTTCTGGTTCCCACTTCCTGCGAGCGATCTGACACATGCCATTGCCCCCCGCCCCCACGAAACGCGCTGCATTGCTCTCGCCGGACGCGCTCGATGCGCCCGCCCGGTCATCGCACCGGGGTTCCCGCCGTTCCGGCGATTCGCGCGCTGACGAAGCTGCGGCGCGCGGCCCTCAGCCGCTCGAGCTGTTCGACAGCATCGGCGCCGAAGGCGCCGGCGGCGGCGCCGCAGTGCGCCCAGCTCGCCGCACCAGGTCGAAGGCCGCTCCCACGCCAGCCCCGGTGAGCGCGCCCGCGCCCCAGGCGCTCATCCAGGTCGAGACCAGGGTCCCGGCCGTCGAGCCTGCAGCGGCTGCGGTGGAGCCTGCGCCCCAGCCGCCGGCCCGCGCCAAGCGCAGCAAGTCCAACGGCCCCGCCAAGCTGTTCGTGCTCGACACCAACGTGCTGCTGCACGACCCGATGTGCCTCTTCCGCTTCGAGGAGCACGACATCTTCCTGCCGATGATCGTGCTGGAGGAGCTCGACGGCCACAAGAAGGGCACGACCGAAGTCGCCCGCAACGGCCGCCAGACCAGCCGCACGCTCGACGCGCTGGCAGCTGCCCAGGGGGCGGACATCGACAAGGGCCTGAAGCTCGACACCACGGGCCATCGCGAGGCCGGCGGCCGCCTGTTCTTCCAGACCGCCCCGCTCGACTACTCGCTGCCCATCAGCCTGCCCCAGGGCAAGGCCGACAACCAGATCCTCGGCGTAGTGCACGCGCTGCGCGACGAATACGCCCAGGACCGCCCCGGCCGCCCGAAGCAGGAGGTCGTGCTGGTGTCGAAGGACATCAACATGCGCGTCAAGGCGCGCGCACTGGGCCTGGCCGCCGACGACTACCAGAACGACAAGACGCTGGAAGACGGCGATCTGCTCTACGCAGGCTCGCTCGCACTGCCCGCAGATTTCTGGACGCGCCAGAGCAAGACCGTCGAGAGCTGGCAAAGCGGCAGCAGCACTTTCTACCGGATCAGCGGCCCGCTGGTGCCCAACCTGTACATCAACCAGTTCGTCTACTTCGAGGCACCCGGAGAGCCGAGCATGTACGCCCGCGTCACCGAGATCCGCGACAAGACCGCGGTGCTCAAGACGCTGAAGGACTACAGCTCCGGCAAGAACGCCGTTTGGGGCGTGAACACGCGCAACCGCGAGCAGAACTTCGCGATGAACCTGCTGATGGACCCGGAGATCGACTTCGTCACGCTGACCGGCACTGCCGGCACCGGCAAGACGCTGATGGCGCTGGCCTCGGGCCTGACCCAGGTGCTGGACGACCGCCGCTACACCGAGATCATCATGACCCGCGCCACCGTGAGCGTGGGCGAGGACATCGGCTTCCTGCCCGGCACCGAGGAGGAGAAGATGGGCCCCTGGATGGGCGCGCTCGACGACAACCTCGAGTTCCTGGCCAAGGGCGACGGCGGCGGTGCCGGCGAATGGGGCCGCGCGGCCACCAACGAGCTGATCCGCAGCCGCATCAAGGTCAAGAGCATGAACTTCATGCGCGGGCGCACCTTCCTGAACAAGTACGTGATCATCGACGAGGCGCAGAACCTCACGCCCAAGCAGATGAAGACCCTGATCACCCGCGCCGGCCCCGGCACGAAGATCATCTGCATGGGCAACCTCGCGCAGATCGACACGCCGTACCTCACGGAAGGCTCCTCGGGCCTGACCTTCGCGGTCGACAAGTTCAAGGGCTGGCCGCACGGCGGACACATCACGCTGGCGCGCGGCGAGCGCTCGCGCCTGGCCGACTTCGCGAGCGACGTGCTCTAGCAGCGGCCCTGCCCGCGGCCGGACCAGGCCCGCGCATGCTTCACTGAAGCGGCGCGGGCCTTTTTTCATTCCCCCGACAGCCTACTGACAAGACGCTGTCAGTAGGCCGGCAGCACCATCCGGGCTCCTTCCAACGCAACGAAAGAAAGAGAGTTCCGAATGCAGAACGCCATCACCTGGTTCGAGATCCCGGTCACCGACATCGACCGCGCCCAAGCCTTCTACGAGAGCGTGCTCGCCCGCAAGCTGCGCCGCGAGGACTTCGGCGGCGAGACGCTGGCCATCTTCCCGCACGACAAGCCCGCCACCGGCGGCGCGCTGCAGGCAGGCGCCAATGCCAGCGCACGCGCCGGCACGGGCATCCGCATCTACCTCGACTGCAACCCCAGCATCGACGCCGTGCTCGCGCGCGTCGAGGCGGCCGGCGGGCAGATCGTGGCGCCCAAGTCGGCACTGCCCCCGGGCATGGGCTTCATCGCCCACCTGCGCGACACCGAGGGCAACGAAGTCGGCCTGCATTCGCTGGAGTGACTCGCGATGGCGCAACGCAACTGGATCGCAGTGGCCAGCGCCGAGCATGCGCGGCGCGGGCGCGACCACCGGCCGATCGGCTTCATGCAGGTCGGCCACGGCAAGCATGCGCCGCTCAAGCGGCTTTCGGCGGGCGACCGCGTCGCCTACTATTCACCGGCCACGGTGTTCGGGGGCACGGACAAGCTGCAGAGCTTCGTGTCGATCGGCATCGTGCAGCCGGGCGAGCCCTACGAGTTCGACATGGGCAACGGCTTCGTGCCATGGCGGCGCGACGTGGCCTACGCCGCCGGGCACGAGGCGCCGATCGCCCCGCTGATCGAGCGGCTGGCCTTCATCGAGAACCCCCGGCAGTGGGGCTACAAGTTCCGCTTCGGCATGTTCGACGTCAGCGACGACGACATCAAATTGATCGCACAGGCCATGAAGGCCGACCTGAAGACACTATCGCTTTGAGGAGAAGCAAACACATGGAACCAGTTCGCCGGCACCAGGACGCGTTCCGCGTCTCGGGCCTCACCATCCGCACCACCAACCGCGAGGAGCGCGACCCCGCTACCGCCCGCCTCGGCCAGTTGTGGGGCCGATTCTTCGGCGAGGAAACCTATGCGTCGACGCCACGGCGCACCGCCGACACTCGCATCTTCAGCCTCTATTCGGCCTACGAATCGGACAAGGATGGCGCGTTCGACGTCACGGCGGGCGTCGCGGTCTCGGGCGGCGAGAACAGCCTCGCCGTGGAAGCCGGCGACTACCTGGTCTTCAACGGCGAGGGGCAGATGCCGCAGATGGTGATCGCCACGTGGGAACGCATCTGGCAGTATTTCGAGGCGCACCCGGAGGTCGCACGCCGCTATCGCAGCGACTTCGAGGCCTACGAAGGGCCGGACAAGGTAGCGATCCACATCGGAGTTTCATGAGCATCTTCAGCAAGAGCCGGCGCAACCCGCCGGCGCCTCACTCTCTCCCGCTCGCCAGGCCCTGCTGATGCGCCGCGCCGATCGCCTCTTCCAGCTCGTGCAGCTCATCCGTGGGCGCCGGCTCACCACGGCAGCTTTCCTGGCGCAGCGGCTGGAGGTGTCGGAGCGCACGGTCTACCGCGACATCGCGGACCTGCAGCACCAGGGCGTGCCGATCGAGGGCGAAGCCGGCGTGGGCTACCGGCTCGGCGCGGGCTTCGAGCTGCCACCGCTGATGTTCACGCAGGACGAGGCCGCGGCGCTGGTCGCTGCAGCCCGGCTCGCGCAGAGCTGGGTCGATCCGGCACTGGCGCGGGACATCGAGACGGGTCTGGGGAAGATCCTGTCGGTGCTGCCCTCAGCAGCGCGTGTCTCGGCCGAGGCGCTGGCGCTGTACGCGCCCGGGCTGGGCCTGGACGACACCCTGCGTGCGCGACTGCAGACGCTGCGCGAGGCGACCCAGTCGCACAACAAGCTGCGGCTGCACTACCGCGACGTCTCGGGCGACGCCAGCGAGCGCACGGTGCGGCCGCTGGGCTGCTTCTACTGGGGCAAGGTCTGGACGCTGTCGACCTGGTGCGAGCTGCGCGACGACTTCCGGGGCTTCCGCCTCGACCGCATGGATGCGATCGAGGTGCTGCCCGAGCGCTTCCGCGACGAGCCGGGCAAGACGCTGGCGGACCTGCTGCGGCAGGTCAATGCGGAGGCGGCCCACGGAAAGGTGATGCCCCAGAAGCCGGATGGCCGCCCGCCCTGGGCAGGCAGCAGTTCCGACGTCGGTTCCGGAAGCAGCAGCACCAGCTGACTGCCGCCGGGCAGCCGCCTGCCTCAGTAGTCGTCGTTGTTGCTGTAGCCGACCAGGTTTTCGAACTTGGTCAGCGGCTTCAGGAAGGCCAGCTTGACGGTGCCGGTCGGCCCGTTACGGTGCTTGCTGATGATCACCTCGGCCACGCCCGGCTCCTTCGACTCCTTGTTGTAGTAGTCGTCGCGGTAGATGAACATGATGATGTCCGCATCCTGCTCGATGGCGCCGGATTCGCGCAGGTCGCTCATCATGGGACGCTTGTCGGTGCGGCTTTCGACGCCGCGGCTGAGCTGCGACAGCGCGATCACCGGGCACTTCAGCTCCTTGGCGAGCATCTTCAGGCCGCGCGAGATCTCGCCCACGGCGGTGGCGCGGTTCTCGTCGCCGGAGCCGCTGGTCGACATCAGCTGCAGGTAGTCGACCACGATCAGTCCCAGGCGCCCGTACTGGCGCGCGAGCCGGCGCGCGTTGGCCCGCAGCTCGCTGGTGGAAAGGCCTGGCGTCTCGTCGATGTGCAGCGACACGGTGCGCAGCTTCTCGATGGCCTCGGTCAGGCGCGGCCACTCCTCGTCGGTGAGCTTGCCGGTGCGCAGGTGGCCCTGGTCGATGCGGCCGATGGAGCCCACGATACGCACCGCCAGCTGGGCAGCGCCCATTTCCATGGAGAACACGGCCACCGGCAGGCCTTCGTCGAGCGCCACGTGCTCGGCGATATTGATCGCGAGCGAGGTCTTGCCCATGGAGGGACGCGCGGCCAGCACGATCATGTCGCCCGGCTGCAGGCCCGAGGTCATCTTGTCGAAGTCGTTGAAGCCGGTGCGAACGCCCGTGATGTCGTTCGGGTTCTCGGCCATCTCCGTCACGCGGTCGAGCAGGTCGACGACCAGGGCATCCATGCTCTGGAAGCCCTGCTTCATCCGCGTGCCTTCCTCGCCGATGTTGAAGATCTTCTGCTCGGCCTCGTCGAGGATCTTGTCGACCGCCTTGCCCTGCGGATTGAAGGCGTTGGTCGCGATCTCGTCGCTGGCAGAGACCAGCTTGCGCAGGATCGAACGCTCGCGAACGATCTCGGCGTAGCGGCGGATGTTGCTCGCGCTGGGCACGTACTGCGCGAGCGAGTTCAGGTAAACCAGCCCGCCGATCTCGTCTGCCTTGCCGAGGTTCTGCAGCTGCTCGTAGACGGTGATCACGTCGGCCGGCTTGCTGGCGTTGATCAGCCCGCCGATGGCCGCGTAGATCAGCTTGTGCTCATGGCGGTAGAAGTCGCCGTCGACCAGCAGGTCGCCCATGCGGTCCCAGGCTCCGTTGTCGAGCAGCAGGCCGCCGAGCACGCTGGATTCGGCCTCGATGGAATGAGGCGGAATGCGCAGTTGGGCAACTTGGCGGTCGGCCGACGGATCGTTGTCGGCATAGGAAAAAACGGCGGACATGGACTTCCCTTGCAACCCTGCATGCTAAGCCGCGCAGGGCGATGCGCGTGTGGACAAGGTTGTGAATAAACGGTGATCTTCCAGTGCAATCGGCTGGAAAAGACGGGACAACATCGGCGCGGAAAAAGAAAAGCCGCCCGAAGGCGGCTTTTGCTCAGCGCTCGAGGCGCCATGGACGATCAGGCGGTTTCGCCGTAGACCGTCACGTTGATGTCGACCACCACGTCGGTGTGCAGAGCCACGCTGACGCTGCTGTCGCCGACGACCTTGATCGGGCCGTTGGGCAGGCGCACTTGCGCCTTGGCAACCTTGTAGCCTTGCTTGCCCAGCTCTTCAGCGATGTCGCTGTTGGTGACCGAGCCGAACAGGCGGCCGTCCACGCCGGCCTTTTGGGTCAGCTTGATGGTCGTGCCGGCGAGCTTCTCGCCTTGGGCTTGCGATTCAGCCAGCTTGGCGGCCGCAGCCTTTTCGAGTTCGGCGCGCTTGGCTTCGAATTCGGCCTTGTTGGCAGCGGTGGCACGGCGGGCGCGGCCCGACGGGATCAGGAAGTTGCGTGCGTAGCCGTCCTTGACCTTGACGATGTCGCCCAGGGCGCCGACGTTGACAACCTTGTCCAGAAGAATGATTTGCATGGTCTCGACTCCTTAGACGCGGTGCTGGTCGCTGTACGGCACCAGGGCCAGGAAGCGCGCGCGCTTGATGGCAGTGTTCAGCTGGCGCTGGTAGATGGCGCGCGTGCCGGTCAGGCGTGCGGGGATGATCTTGCCGTTTTCGCTGATGAAATCACGCAGCGTGTCGACATCCTTGTAGTCGATTTCCTCGACGCCGGCGACGGTGAAGCGGCAGAAACGCTTGCGCTTGAACAGCAGCGACTGGGTGTTGCGCTTCGGGCGCTTGTCTTTGTTGAATTTCTTGAACGTGGCCATTTCGGGACCTCTTGTCGAAAATTAATCTTGCTGAAAATCCTGGATGTGCAGGACCGGATGCTTGCCGTTGCCCGGTGTCGCGAGAAAGCCCTGGAAACGCCAGAGACTCCCCATCGACTGCCTTGCGAGCCGCTCGGCGATGGCGCCGAAGGCAACGGCCTTGAGGGCCGTCTTCACCTGCCTGGGCTTTCCTGCCTCCTGGAGCGTCGACTCGTGTTCGAGCTTCAGGTCGATGGCTGGCAAGCCGGCTGGCGTGAATCGCAAGTTACCGAGTTCGGCAACGGAGGCGGTCAGCAGAAGCTGGTTGACCCCGGTTGCCGCAGCGGCGGCAGTCACGCCATCAGTTGTTGTTGGCGGCGTACTCGGCCTGCTGGGCCTTGCGGGCCTCTTCGCGCTCGACCGTCTTCATCATCGACGAAGGACCGGTTTCGGCCTTCTTCTTCTGGACGGTCAGGTGACGCAGCACGGCGTCGTTGAACTTGAACGCGTGTTCCAGTTCGCCCATCACGGTCTGCTCAGCTTCGATGTTGACGCACAGGTAGTGGGCCTTGTTGAGCTTGTTGATCTGGTAGGCCAGCTGACGGCGGCCCCAGTCTTCGACGCGGTGGACCTTGCCGCCGCCGGCCGTGATCAGGCCCTTGTAGCGCTCCAGCATGGCCGGAACTTGTTCGCTCTGATCCGGGTGGATCAGCAAAATGATTTCGTAGTGACGCATGGCACTCCTTGTGGATTCTTCCGAGGAAGAGGAAAAGCCACCTGCAGCGTCGGGCGCAGTGTGGCAAGGCAAAGCCGGCGATTATAGCCCTGCAAAGGCCGCTTCGGCAAGCTGGCTCAGTCGTTGAGGGCCTTGTCCAGGGCCGCGGCCTTCTCGGGACCGACGGCGGCTCGGATTTTCGGGGCCAGCGCAAGCAGGTCTTCGTAGCTGGTCGTGCCCTCCACCTGCAGGTTGAGCCGGAAGCCCTTGAGTCCGAGGCTGCCGGTGAGCTGCGTCGCGATGGGATAGGCATCCTTGTAGCGCTGCTGCCTGCTGCGGCCGGACGAACCCTGGGCGGGCGCCGCCTCGACAGGCGCCGCCGCACTCCCCGCCACGGGTGCCAGCACACCCAGCCCGACCATCTGGTCGATGTCCTCGCGCACGATGCCCATGCCGGCGGCCAGCACATCGTCGACCGAGCGCTTGCCATCGAAAAGGATGAAAGCAGAGCGCTGGCGCGGCGACAGCGGGATCGAACGGTCTTTCAGCGCCTGGTGGCCTGCTTCTGTCTTGACGAGGATCATGGTGGTCTTCCCTTCCGGGATACGCCCGTGAGTCCCGCCAGTCTGGCATCAAATACGCAATTTGTTTCAATATCACTCCCAAGTCGCGGGAATCCCCCGATGGGGATTTCCGCAATCCAGGAGAGTTGCGCGTATCAGCGCTTGGCGAGCTGCTGCCAGGTATCGATCACGCTGTCAGGGTTCAGCGAGATCGATTCGATGCCCTGCTCCGCCAGCCACAGCGCGAAGTCGGGATGGTCGCTGGGGCCCTGGCCGCAGATGCCGACGTACTTGCCCTGCGCCTTGCAGGCCTTGATGGCGCGGCTCAGCATGGCCTTCACGGCCGGGTCGCGCTCGTCGAAGTCGGCGGCCAGCAGCTCCAGGCCCGAATCGCGGTCCAGGCCCAGGGTGAGCTGGGTCAGGTCGTTCGAGCCGATGGAGAAGCCGTCGAAGAACTGCAGGAACTCGTCGGCCAGGATGGCGTTGCTCGGCACTTCGCACATCATGATCAGCTTGAGCTCGTTCTCGCCGCGCTTCAAGCCGTATTCGGCCAGCAGGCCGGTCACGCGCTCCGCCTGGCCCAGGGTGCGCACGAAGGGCACCATGATCTGCACGTTGGTCAGGCCCATGTCGTTGCGCACGCGCCTGAGGGCCTCGCATTCCATTGCGAAGGCTTCGCCGAAGTCGGCGCTCAGGTAGCGCGCGGCGCCACGGAAGCCCAGCATCGGGTTCTCTTCCTCGGGCTCGTAGCGGCTGCCGCCGATCAGCTTGCGGTACTCGTTCGACTTGAAGTCCGACAGGCGCACGATCACCTTCTTCGGCCAGAAGGCCGCTGCGATGGTCGCGATGCCCTCTGCAACCTTGTCGACGTAGAAGGCGCGCGGCGAAGCATGGCCGCGGGCCACCGACTCGACGGCCTTCTTCAGGTCGTTGTCGACGTTCGGGTAGTCGAGGATCGCCTTCGGGTGCACGCCGATGTTGTTGTTGATGATGAACTCCAGGCGCGCGAGGCCCACGCCGTGGTTCGGCAGCTGCGCGAAGTCGAACGCGAGCTGGGGGTTGCCCACGTTCATCATCAGCTGGATGTCGATCTCGGGCATCACGCCGCGCTGCACCTCGGTCACCTCGGTCTCGAGCAGGCCGTCATAGATGAAGCCGGTGTCGCCCTCGGCGCAGCTCACCGTGACCAGCGTGCCGTCCTTCAGCAGGTCGGTGGCGTCGCCGCAGCCGACCACGGCCGGAATGCCCAGTTCGCGCGCGATGATGGCCGCGTGGCAAGTGCGCCCGCCGCGGTTGGTGACGATCGCGGAAGCGCGCTTCATCACCGGTTCCCAGTTGGGGTCGGTCATGTCGGTGACGAGCACGTCGCCGGCCTGCACCTGGTCCATCTCGCTGATGCTGTGCACCAGCCGCACGGGGCCGGTGCCGATCTTCTGGCCGATGGCGCGGCCTTCGGCCAGCACCGTGCCCTTGCCCAGCAGCTTGTAGCGCTGCTCGGCCTTGCCCTGCTGCTGGCTCTTCACCGTCTCGGGACGCGCCTGCAGGATGTAGAGCTGGCCGTCGGTGCCGTCCTTGCCCCACTCGATGTCCATCGGACGGCCGTAGTGCTCCTCGATCACGAGGGCGTACTTGGCGAGCTGCTCGACCTCTGCATCGGTCAGCGAGTAGCGGTTGCGCTGCTCGGCCTTGACGTCGGTGGTCTTCACCAGCTTGCCGGTGGCCCTCTTCTCCTCGGGCGTGGCGAACTCCATCTGGATCAGCTTGGAGCCGAGGTTGCGGCGGATCACGGCCTTCTTGCCGGCCTTCAGGGTCGGCTTGTGCACGTAGAACTCGTCGGGGTTCACGGCACCCTGCACCACCGTCTCGCCCAAGCCGTAGCTGGAGGTGATGAAGACCACGTCCTCGAAGCCCGATTCGGTGTCGATGGTGAACATCACGCCGGCGGCGCCGAGGTCGGAGCGCACCATGCGCTGCACGCCGGCCGACAGCGCGACCACGTCGTGCTCGAAGCCCTTGTGCACGCGGTAGCTGATGGCGCGGTCGTTGTAGAGGGAGGCGAACACCTCCTTCATCTTGTGCAGCACGTCGTCGATGCCGACCACGTTCAGGAAGGTTTCCTGCTGGCCTGCGAACGAAGCGTCGGGCAGGTCTTCGGCCGTGGCAGAGGAGCGTACGGCGAACGAAGCGGACGGATTGCCGGCGCTCAGCGTGGCGAAGGCTTCGGTGATCGCCTTCTGCAGGTCGGCGGGGAAAGGCTGGGCCTCGACCATGCCGCGGATCTCGGCGCCTGCGGCGGCCAGGGCGCGCACGTCGTCGACATTCAGGGCGGCCAGGCGCTTGCTGATCTTGTCGGCCAGGCCATCGTGGGCCAGGAACTGGCGGAATGCGTGCGCCGTGGTCGCAAAACCGGTGGGCACCCGCACGCCCTGCGGCAGCTGCGAGATCATTTCGCCGAGGCTGGCGTTCTTGCCGCCAACCGCCTCGACGTCGGTCATTCTCAGGTTTTCAAACGGTACGACCAGGGCGGTCGCGTCGAAAAGTGCAGACATGGGAAAGCTCCAGAAGTTGAAACCGGTGCTGCATGCAGACGGCGCAGCACGATCGTTCTCGTTGCTTTGGGTGCGGGCGCGGCGTGCATGGAGAGAATTGGGCTGGGAAGGCGGATTCCCGATAATGGCCCTCATTGTAGGCGGGGCAACGTGGTCCGCGCCGCAGGACAAGGCCGCATGACTATTCCTTCACGCACCGTTTTCTTCATTTCCGACGGCACCGGCATCACCGCCGAAACCTTCGGCAACGCCGTCCTGGCCCAGTTCGAGATGAAGCCGCGCCACGTCCGGCTGCCCTTCACGGACACGGTCGACAAGGCCCACCAGGCAGTGCGGCAGATAAACCACACTGCCGAAATTGAGGGTGCCAGGCCCATCGTCTTCACGACGCTGGCCAACATGGAGGTGCTGGAGGTGATCGAGACCGGCTGCAAGGGCATGCTGCTGGACATGTTCGGCACCTTCGTGCGCCCCCTGGAAATCGAACTGGCCGCGAAGTCGAACCACCGCATCGGCCGCTTCAGTGACGTCAGCAAGAGCAAGGAGTACAACGACCGCATCGCCGCGATCGACTTCAGCCTGCAGCACGACGACGGCCAGAGCAACCGCGACCTGGAAGGCGCCGACGTGATCCTGGTGGGGGTGAGCCGCAGCGGCAAGACGCCCACATCGCTTTACCTCGCGATGCAGCACGGCCTCAAGGCGGCCAACTACCCGCTGATTCCGGAAGATTTCGACCGCCGGCAACTGCCGCCGGCGCTCATCCCGCATCGCAAGAAGATCTTCGGCCTGACCATCCAGCCCGAGCGGCTCAGCGAGATCCGCAACGAGCGCCGGCCGAATTCGCGGTACGCGAGCATCGAGAACTGCCGCCACGAGGTGGCCGAGGCCGAGGCCATGATGCGGCGCGCAGGCATCCGCTGGCTCTCGACAACCACCAAGTCGATCGAGGAGATCGCCACCACGATCCTGCAGGAGTTGCGGCCGGAGCGGCTGATCTATTGATACCGCTTCCCTTGAATAGAAAAAGCGCCCCGCCGGGGCGCTTTTTCGCTTCACGTCGCCAATGGTGGCTTACGCAGGAGCCGACGTCCGGATCAGGTGGTCGAACGCACCCAGCGCCGCCTTTGCGCCGTCGCCGGCCGCGATGATGATCTGCTTGAACGGCACCGTGGTCGCATCGCCCGCCGCGAACACGCCAGGCACGGAGGTCTGGCCGCGCGCGTCGACGATGATCTCGCCGTGCTTCGACAGCTCGACCGTGCCCTTGAGCCAGTCGGTGTTGGGCACGAGGCCGATCTGGATGAACACGCCCTCGAGCTCGACCTTCTTCGATTCGCCCGTCGCGCGGTCCTTGTAGATCAGGCCGTTGACCTTCTGGTCGCCGGTGATCTCGGTGGTCTGCGCGTTGGTGAACACGTCGACGTTCTTCAGGCTCCTGAGCTTGCGCTGCAGCACTGCATCGGCTCGCAGCTGCGTGTCGAACTCGATCAGCGTGACGTGGCCCACGATGCCGGCCAAGTCGATGGCAGCCTCGACGCCCGAGTTGCCGCCGCCGATCACAGCCACGCGCTTGCCCTTGAACAGCGGGCCGTCGCAGTGCGGGCAGTAGGCCACGCCCTTGTTCTTGAACTCGTGCTCGCCGGGCACGTTGATGTTGCGCCAGCGCGCACCCGTCGAGATGATGACCGACTTGCTCTTGAGCGAGGCGCCGCTCTCGAGCTGCACTTCGATCAGGCCGTTGCCCGGCACGAGCGCCTTGGCGCGCTGCAGGTTCATGATGTCGACGTCGTAGTCGCGCACATGCTCTTCGAGGGCATGGGCGAACTTCGGCCCTTCGGTTTCCTTGATCGAGATGAAGTTCTCGATGCCCATGGTGTCGAGCACCTGGCCGCCGAAACGCTCGGAGGCGACGCCGGTGCGGATGCCCTTGCGCGCCGCGTACACGGCCGCTGCAGCGCCGGCGGGGCCGCCGCCGACGATCAGCACGTCGAACGGGTCCTTGCCGTCGATCTTCTTGGCTTCGCGCTCGACGCCGCTCGTGTCGATCTTGGCGAGGATCTCCTCGAGGCTCATGCGGCCCTGGCCGAACTCCGTGCCATTGAGGAACACGGTCGGCACGGCCATGATCTGGCGCTCCTTCACCTCCTCCTGGAAGGTGCCGCCCTCGATCATCGTGGTGCGGATGCGCGGGTTCTGCACCGCCATCAGGTTCAGCGCCTGGACCACGTCGGGGCAGTTGTGGCAGGTGAGCGAGACATAGACCTCGAACTCGAAGTCGCCGTCGAGCGCCTTGATCTGGTCGAGCACGGCCTGCTCGACCTTGGGGGGATAGCCGCCGATCTGCAGCAGGGCAAGGATCAGCGACGTGAATTCATGGCCCATCGGCAGGCCGGCAAAACGCGGGCCGTGGTTTTCGCTCGGGCGGTTGACCGAGAACGAGGGCTTGCGGTGGTTGTCGTCGCGGCTTTCGGTCAGCTTGATCAGCGGGGACGATTCGGCAACGTCCTTCAGCAGCGACAGCATCTCGCCCGAGGCCTTGCTGTCGTCGAGCGAGGCGACGATCTCGATCGGCTGCGTGGCGCGTTCGAGGTAACTCTTCAATTGGGCTTTGGTGTTTGCGTCGAGCATGAGGGACTCTCTTTCGATAACGTAAAACTATCAACGGGGGCCAAAAAAGCCCGGGGCCTCGCGGGCGCCGGGCCTTCGCAGGGCGCTTAGATCTTGCCGACGAGGTCCAGCGACGGGGCGATCGTCTTGTCGCCTTCATTCCACTTGGCCGGGCACACTTCGTTCGGGTGAGCGGCGGTGTAGACGGCTGCCTTCAGCTTGCGCAGCGTTTCCTTCACGTCGCGGGCGATCTCGTTGGAGTGCACTTCGGCGGTCTTGATGATGCCTTCGGGATTGATCACGAAGGTGCCGCGCAGTGCCAGACCTTCTTCGGGGATGTGCACGCCAAAAGCGTTGGTCAGCGTGTGGGTCGGGTCGCCGACCAGCGGGAACTTGGCCTTGCCGACGGCCGGCGAGGTGTCGTGCCAGACCTTGTGCGAGAAGTGCGTGTCGGTGGTCACGATGTAGACCTCGGCACCCAGTTTCTGGAACTCGGGGTAGTGTTCGGCCGCGTCTTCGACTTCGGTCGGGCAGTTGAAGGTGAATGCCGCCGGCATGAAGATCAGCACGGACCACTTGCCCTTGAGCGTCTCGTCGGACACATCGATGAACTTGCCGTTGAGGTAGGCCTGGGTCTTGAAGGGCTGGACTTGGGTGTTGATCAGGGACATGTTGATTCCTTGGATGCTGCGGTTGGACAAAAAGTGCGAGACATGAGTATAACTACCAATTCATCTCGATTGATAGCAATCAACTATTGAAAGCATTGGAAGTCGCTATGTTTTCGATGGCTGCGACACATGGGCGAGAAGCATCAATACGAACGTGTATCACCATCACACGCATGCAGACCGACATTGCATGGGATTGCTTGCAAGCGCGCGTTTGCACCTCTGACAATCACCGCTTTCAGAACAAGGAAAAAACCATGAAGGGCGACCCGAAAGTCATCGAACATCTGCAGGCCCAGCTCAAGAACGAGCTGACCGCAATCAACCAGTACTTCCTGCACTACCGCATGCTCAAGCACTGGGGCCTGGACAAGCTCGCGAAGAAGGAATACGAGGAATCGATCGGCGAGATGAAGCACGCCGACAAGCTCATGGACCGCATCTTCATGCTCGACGGCCTGCCGAACCTGCAGGACCTCGGCAAGCTGAACATCGGCGAAGACGTGCCCGAGCTGCTGCGCTGCGACCTCGGCGCCGAAACCGGTGCACAGGCCACCATCAAGGACGGCATCGCGCATTGCGAATCGGTGCGCGACTACGTCTCCCGCGACCTGCTCCAGGAGATCCTGGACGATACGGAAGAGCACATCGACTTCCTCGAGACACAGATCGACCTGATCGACAAGGTCGGCCTGCAGAACTACCTGCAGTCGCAGATGGGCGAACTCGAATAAGGCAGGGCCCTGCTCCTTATCGACAAACGGGACTTCGGTCCCGTTTTTTTATTGCTTTACGTAACTTAACCGGCCACGAATAACAGTCATTCTCATTCGCACGGATAGAATCCGCGCCTTCCGATGACTGCCGCCGCCCGCCCCGACAACCGCCGACGCGCCTATTGGCTCAAGACCCTGCACGAATGGCATTGGGTCAGTTCGGCCATCTGTCTCATCGGGATGATCCTGTTCAGCGTGACGGGATTCACCCTCAACCACGCCAGCCAGATCGAGGCCAAGCCGGTCGTCACCAGGCTGAACGGCTCCATCGACGAGGCGCTGCGCGCCCGCCTCGAAAAGCAGCTGCCCGCAGCCAAGGCCCTCAAGGGCAAAGCCCCCCTGCCTGCCGAACTCCAAGCCTGGGTGCAGAAGCACTGGGACATCTCCACCGCCGGCCGGGAAGCCGAGTGGTCCGACGACGAAATCTATCTCTCGCTGCCCCGCCCCGGTGGCGACGCCTGGCTGCGCCTGAGCCTGGCCGACGGCGAAATCGAATACGAGCGCACCGACCGCGGCTGGCTCTCCTACTTCAACGATCTCCACAAGGGCCGCAACACCGGCGCCGCATGGAGCTGGTTCATCGACATCTTCGCGGGCGCCGCCCTGGTCTTCTCGATCACCGGGCTCTTCATTCTCAAGATGCATGCGGGCAACCGGCCTTTCACCTGGCCGATGGTCGGCATGGGGCTGGTCGTGCCGGTGCTGCTCGCGCTGCTGTTCATCCACTGATTTCGTCATCAACCAATCAATCGATCCGTACGGATCCAGGAAAGAGGTTCCAAGTGCACGTTCGCTACTCACTCGCGCCGCTGGCCATGTCGGCGCTGTTCGCGGCTCCGGCCTTCGCGTCGGGGCTGGCCGTCAACATCGAGATTCCGCGGCTGAACGTCTCCGAGTACCACCGCCCCTACGTGGCGACCTGGATCGAGCGTGCCGACAACACCAACGCCGGCACGCTGGCGGTCTGGTACGACGTGCGTACCAAGACCAACAACCCCGAGGGCGAAGGCACCAAGTGGCTGAAGGACATGCGCCAGTGGTGGCGCCGCGGCGGCCGCGAGCTCTCGGTGCCGGTCGACGGCGTGACGGGCGCGACCCGGCCCGCCGGCAAGCACCAGCTGAGCTTCACGGAAGGCACGGCCCCGATGCCCAAGCTCGCCCCTGGCGCCTACAAGCTGGTGGTGGAGGCCGCACGCGAAGTCGGCGGCCGCGAAGTCGTGAGCATTCCCTTCCAGTGGCCGCCGACCGCAGCGACGCAGCCGACCGCGACGGGCAAGGAAGAACTTGGCGAGATCCGGCTCGAGCTCAAGCCCTGATCTCCCTGCCTTGAAGACCCGCCCGCCACATCACACAGGAACCGTCATGACACGCTTCAACCTTCGCCTCGCCTCCCTCTCCATCGCCCTGTCGGCGGCCGCAACGCTCGCGCAGGCACACAACGCCTGGCTTCTGCCCTCGTCCACCGTGTTCTCGAAGGCGGACACTGTGACGGTCGATGCCGCCGTGTCCAACGACCTGTTCGTCGCCAACCACGCGCCGCTGCGCCTGGACGGCCTGCAGATCACCGCTCCCGACGGCAGCACCGTCAAGCCGGAGACCGAGGCCAAGCTCAAGCTGCGCAACGTGTTCGACGTGAACGTGGCGCAGGCGGGCACCTATCGCATCGCCGTCATCAACGCCGGCGCCTTCGCGAGCTGGAAGGACAAGGCCACGGGCCAGACAAAGCGCGCGCGCGGCACGGCCGAGACCATCGGCAAGGAGATTCCTGCCGATGCGCAGGACGTGACCATCACCCAGTCGTCGGGTCGCATCGAGACCTTCGTGACCGTCGGCAAGCCTTCCGCACTCAAGCCGGTCGGTCAGGGCCTTGAGCTGATCGCCGCCGGCAGCCCGACCGACCTGGTAAAGGGCGAGAAGGCCACCTTCACGCTGAACCTCGACGGCCAACCCGCCAAGGGGCTCGAAGTGACGGTGACGGCCGGCAACACGCAGTACCGCGACAAGCTCGAGGAGATCAAGCTCAAGACCGACGACAAGGGCCAGTTCAGCGTGACCTGGCCGAACGCCGGCATGTACTGGCTCGATGCCAGCACCAAGGACAACAAGACCACGGTGCCGCAGGCCAAGGAACGCCGCCTGAGCTACGCGGCGACGCTCGAAGTGATGCCCTGAGGCGGCCACATCCACGCTGGTAGAGCGGACTTTCTCTTGGGCCTTTCGTTCAGCACCTGGCGCGCTGGCGGCTATGCCAACGCGGCAGTACCCCGCCCCGCCGATCCCGCGACGCTGCAGCAGCTGGGCGGCCAGACCATGGGCACCACCTGGTCGCTGCGTTTCGACAACCCGCGGATGCTGCCGCTCGCGCAAGTCCGAGCGGCCCTCGAATCGGCGCTCGATCGCGTGATCGCGCAGATGAGCCACTGGGAGCCGGGCTCGGACATCAGCGGGTTCAACCAGGCTCAGGCCGGGGCGCGCCATGTGCTGCCGGCGGAATTCGCCACGGTGATGCGATGCGCTTTCCGGTGGGCAGCGGCAAGCGGCGGCGCGATCGACCCGAGCGTGGGTCCGCTGGTCGCGTGCTGGGGCTTCGGGCCGGAAGCGGAGCAGGCCGGTCTGCCCGGCGAGGCCGCGCTGGCCGAGGCGCGCGGGCGCGTCGGCTGGTCCCGGCTTGCGTTCGATGAGGCGGAAGGCTCGCTCCTGCAGCCTGGAGGCGCAACGCTCGATCTCTCGGGCATCGCGAAGGGATTCGCGGTGGACCACGGCATCGACGCCCTGCGTGCACTGGGCATCGCCGATGCGCTTCTCGAAGTCGGCGGAGAACTGCGAGGCATCGGGAAACGCCCTGGAGGACAGCCCTGGCAAGTGCTCGTCGACGGCGATCCTTCCGGTGCGCGCCGGGTGGCGCTCGCGGACATGGCCATCGCGACCTCGGGCGACCGATGGCATCGGCGCTCGCACGAGGGACGCCACTGGTCGCACACCATCGATCCGCGAACGGGAGAGCCGGTTGCGCACCCGCTGGCCAGCGTCACCGTGCTTCACGCGGAGTGCATGCAGGCCGACGCGCTGGCCACGGTGCTGACGGTGCTCGGGCCGGAAGAAGGATTCGACTTCGCGCAGCAGCACAACGTCGCCGCGCTGTTCGTGAGCCATGGCGATCCCGCGCCAGAGGCGAAGACCACACGCGCCTGGCCCGCAGCGGCTGGAACATGAACGACTTCGCCTGGCGCGCACTGGGCGCGGGTTCCACCGTCGCGGCGTATGCAGCGCTCTGTGCATCGATCTATCTGCGCGAGCGCAGACGCAAGGCCGAGGCCGCGCGCGACTCGGCGGCGCTATCGGCGGGCGGCGACGAAGCCCCGGTTCTCGTGCTGTTCGCCAGCCAGACGGGCCAGGCCGAGTCCATCGCATGGCAGACCGCTCGGCAGCTGAGTGCGGCGAGTACGCCGGCGCGCGTGATGGAACTGAACGCGCTCGATGGGGCGGCTCTGGCAATCGCCTCCCGCGCGCTCTTCATCGCGAGCACCTATGGCGAAGGCGATGCCCCGGACGGCGCCAGCGTGTTCGTCGAACGGATGATGGACTCATCGCCGAGCTTGCCTTCGCTGAGCTACGCCGTCTTGGCACTGGGCGACCGCCAGTACGCCAACTTCTGCGGCTTCGGTCGTGCGCTCGACGAATGGCTGCAGGCCACGGGCGCCAGGCGCGAATTCGATCGCATCGAGGTCGACAACAACGACCCGGCGGCGCTGGCCGCATGGCACGCGCATTGGGGCGACGCGCCCGGATCCGCAGGCGATGCCGAAGGCGCGGTCTTCACTCCATGGCGGCTCGTCTCGCGCGAGCATCTCAACCCGGGCAGCGCAGGCTGGCCCGTCTTCCATCTCGGGCTGGTGCCTCAGGCCGGCGGAGCGCTGCCGTATTGGGCGTCGGGCGATCTTGCGCAGGTGATCGTCGCCAGCGATCCGAAACGCCCGCGCGACTACTCCATCGCCTCGGTGCATGCCGACGGCGAACTGCAGTTGCTCGTGCGGCAGGAGCGGCATCCGGACGGCACACTGGGCGCGGCCTCGGGACTGCTCACGTCCACCCTGGGCGTGGGCGACACGGTGGCGCTGCGCGTGCGGGAGCACCGGGGCTTCCGCCTCGACGGCAATGAATCACGGCCGCTGGTTCTCATCGGCAACGGCACAGGCATCGCCGGGCTGCGCGCGCACCTTCGCACGCGTGCAGCCATGGGCAGGCACGACAACTGGCTGGTGTTCGGCGAGCGCCAGGCCGCGCACGACTTCCTCTATCGCAAGGAGATCGAGGCATGGCAGGCCGGTGGAGTACTCAAGCGTCTGGACATGGTGTTCTCGCGCGACCAGGCCGATCGCTTCTACGTGCAGCACCGGCTGCTGCAATCGGCTGACACGCTGCTGCAGTGGCTGCACGACGGCGCAGCCATCTACGTCTGCGGCAGCCTTCAAGGAATGGCTTCGGGCGTGGACGCGGCGTTGCGCCAGATCGCGGGCGAGGCGCAGATCACCGAGCTGGCGGCCAGCGGCCGCTATCGGCGAGACGTCTACTAGATAAAGCTGCTGCGTCGATCGCGTTGCTGGGCCGCAACGAAACTGACACAACTTTCGACTTAGTTTCGCTTGGGTGTCAGTTTTAGTATTGAGAACCAATATCATTTGCAGCGATCCGCGCACAACCCGCAGATCGACTCACCCAGCCAGTCCCCCCTCGTGTTTCTCCAAGGAATCCAGGTCGTCCGGACATCGCCAGTCGAGTCCTGACGCCCGCCCTTTTCGGAGAAAACTTCATGGCCTACATCAAAAGCCGCAAACACCCCGTTTCGCGTGCAGTTCCACATCTTTCAGGCGCCGCCGCCGCAACCCTGATGGCCATGGCGGCCCCCGGTGCCCTTGCCCAATCCGGCGCCGCCCTGCCCGAAGTCCGCGTGCAGGACTCCGCCGTCAACGACTACAAGGCCGACAACTCGGCCAATCCCAAGTTCACCGCTCCGCTGGTGAACACGCCTCAGACCATCCAGGTCATCAAGGAACAGATCATTCGCGACCAGGGGGCGACCACGCTGACCGAGGCGCTGCGCAACACCCCCGGCGTGGGCACCTTCTTCCTCGGCGAGAACGGCAACACCAACACGGGCGACGCCGTGTTCATGCGCGGCTTCGACAGCTCCAGCGCCATCTTCGTCGACGGCATCCGCGATCTCGGCTCTGTCTCGCGCGACATCTTCAACATCGACCAGGTCGAAGTCGTGAAGGGCCCCTCGGGCACCGACGTGGGCCGTACCTCGCCGACCGGCTACATCAACCTCGTCACCAAGAAACCCAAGCTCGAAGACAGCTTCCTGGGTTCGCTGAGCTTCGGCAGCGCCGACTTCAAGCGCGGCAGCGTCGACTGGAACAAGTCGCTGAGCGGCGCCAACGGCATCGGCGCCGCCTTCCGCCTGAACGCGGTGAGCGAGGACGGCGGCGTGGCCGGCCGCGACTTCGTCAAGAACAAGCGCTGGGCGATCGCGCCTTCTCTCGCCCTTGGCCTGAACAGCCCGACGCGCATATTCCTCGACTACCTGCACGTCAAGCAGAACAACGTTCCGGACGGCGGCGTGCCCACCATCGGCCTGCCGGGCTACACCACGCCCGACGCCACCGCGATCAACCGCGGCCTGGCCCGCCGCACCTACCTGAACTACGCGCCGCGCGTGGATTCGAGCAACTTCTACGGCACCAGCTCGGACTTCGACAACGTGACGGCCGACATGTTCACCGCGCGCATCGAGCACGATCTCACGCCCGACATCACCATCCGCAACACCACGCGCTACGGCAAGACCTCGCAGGACTACATGCTGACGTCGTTCATGGGCGGCGGCCTGACGGCAACGCAGGTCGGCAAAACGCCGATCTACAACGGCACCCTGCCCGCCGTGAACTCGGGCTTCCTGAACACGGTGATCCCGACCATTCCCGCAAGCTGGACGATCACTCGCAACCTGCCCACCAACAAGGACCAGGAAAACACGATCTTCACCAATCAGACGAGCGTGTCGGCCAAGTTCAACACGGGCAGCATCAGCCACACGTTCAACGGCGGCCTCGAATTCATCCGCGAGAAGCAGACCGCCAACAACTACTACGCCGCGGGCTACCCGAGCGTAGGCACCACGCTGGCCGCGGCCGGCTCGTGGCCTGCCGCCAACCTGTACAACCCGAACCCGTACGTGAGCGGCTACAACCGCATCGCCAACGGCACCGGCTCCGACGGCAGCACCGACACCATCGGCCTGTACGCCTTCGACACGCTGAAGTTCAACGAGCAATGGCAACTGACCGCCGGCCTGCGCTACGACCACTACTCGACCACGTACAACGCCACCGCCCTGACGCTGGCGCGCAGCGGCAACGGTCCTCAGACCTCGACGATCACGCCGACCAACCTGAAGCTGTCTGACAACCTGCTCTCCGGCAAGATCGGCCTGGTCTACAAGCCGACCGAGAACAGCAGCGTCTACGCGGCCTACGGCACCGCTGCGCAGCCGCCCGGCGGCGCCAACTTCCAGCTGGCTGCCGGCGGCACCGGCAACAGCACCGGACGCACCGACTTCCTCCCGCAGAAGGCCAAGACCTACGAACTCGGCACGAAGTGGGACGTCATGAACAAGCGAGTCGCCCTGACGGCCGCGCTCTATCGCACGGACGTGAGCAACGAGGTGGTGCAGGACTCGGTCACGCAGCAGTACTTCCAGACCGGCAAGAAGCGCGTGCAGGGCGTGGAACTCGGCGTGTCGGGCGCACTGACCGACAACTGGGGCGTGAGCTCGGGCTTCACCACCATGAACACCCGCGTGCTGAGCGGCCCCTCGGTGCTGGCGGACGGCTCGACCGCCCTCGCCTACACGCCGAAGAAGGCCTTCACGCTCTGGACCACCTACCAGTTCCCGTTCGGCCTGACGCTCGGCGGCGGCGCACGCTACAACGGCAAGCTGCAGCGCGGCAGCGATGGTGCGGTGGGTACGCCGGCTTACGTCGATTCATACTGGGTGTTCGATGCGATGGCGTCCTACCGCATCAACAAGAACATCGACATCCAGCTCAACGTGTACAACCTGTTCAACAAGGACTACGTGGCTGCCATCAACAAGAGCGGCTACCGCTACACGCCGGGCATTCCGCGATCGGCCAAGATCACCGCGAATTTCGCGTTCTGACGGCCTCCTTGCATGTGCACCGGCCTCGCCCGATGCAGTGCGAAACTCGAGCCCCGGCCCGCGCCGGGGCTTTCTCATTGCGGAGTTCCCGAAAAATGATGCTTCATGTGCCCGAAGTGCTGAGCCCCGAGCAGGTGCGCGAGATGCGCGCTGCGCTCGATGCAACGCAATGGACCGACGGACGCGAGACGGTGGGCGCCCAGGGAGCGCAGGTCAAGCGCAACCGCCAGCTGCCGGAGCATTCGCCTGTCGGCAAGGAACTGGGCGCCATCGTGCTGGCGGCGCTGGCGCGCAACGCGCTCTTCTTCTCGGCCGCTCTTCCGTCGCGCTTCGTGCCGCCGCTTTTCAATCGCTACGAGGGAGGCGAGCACTACGGCGTCCATGTCGACGGCGCCGTGCGCGCGGTGCCTGGCAGCAGCCAGCAGTTGCGAACCGACTTGTCGTGCACCCTTTTTCTTTGCGATCCGGAAGACTACGAAGGCGGCGAGCTGGAAGTGATCGACACCTATGGCTCACATGAAGTGAAGCTGCCTGCCGGCGACCTCATTCTTTATCCGGCGAGCAGCCTGCACCGGGTCCATCCTGTTACGCAGGGTGCGCGGGTCTGCTCCTTCTTCTGGCTGCAGAGCATGGTCCGCAGCGATCAGCAGCGCGGGATGCTTTTCGAGCTCGACCAGAACATCCAGAAGCTGCGCGCCCGCCTGGGCGAATGCGAGGAAACCGTGGCGCTGACGGGGCATTACCACAACCTTCTGCGGCTCTGGTCGGAAGTCTGATTCCACGTCCCAGGCCGTTGCATGAATCAGTAACACATAGTTATTGTGAATGCGATGGATTCTTATTTATAATCGCTCCATCCAACAGCCAGCCAACTGCCGCTTTCACCGCCATGATCGTTTGTGTCTGCCGCCGAGTCTCCGACCGCGAAATCGCACGTCATGTGCGCGCGGGCATGACTTTCGACGAAGTCCAGTTCGAACTCGGCGTCGCCACCCAGTGTGGCCAATGTGAAGGTTGTGCGCGCGATATCGTCGCGCAGTGCAGCGCTTCGCACCCGGTTGCCGCATTGAGCTGCGAATCGGGTCCGAGGGCGATCCAGCTTGCCAACTCCATCAAGGAAAGCAAAGCATGGAACTCGTCTCGGCAATCGGCGGCAGCCTGATCCTGGTCGCTGGTTCGGCCTGGTGGATCTTTCGCAAGTAACGCCTGTGGCGTCTTCGTAGCGGTTTTGCTGCAATCGGGGCACTTTTGGCGGTGCCCGCATTCGAATGGTTGATCGTGTCTGACCGCTTCGCCCCCCCTACTTCCGTCTTCGGCCTTTCGCGCAATGTCGTCATTGCTGGAGGGGTCGTCCTATTTCACGCCGCTGCGCTCTGGGCGCTTCAGAGCGGGCTGCTTCGGCGTGCGGCCGAAGTGGTGATCCCGGTGGAGATCATCAGCCAGCTCGTGGAGCCCCCCAAGCCGGCTCCTCCCCCACCGCCTCCGCCCCCTCCGCCTGAAAAGAAAGTGGTCAAGTCGCCGCCTCCCCCGCGGCCGCAGGCGATCCGGGAACCGAAGCCGACCCCGGCGCCCAACGCGCCGACGGGCAGCGTCGAGCCACCGCCTCCTCCGGCACCCATTCCGCCACCCGCTCCGGAACCGCCGCCGGCTCCGCCCCCCGCCCCGCCGGCGCCGAAGCTGGTCGAGATCAGCGAAGGCCAGACGCAGTACGTGCGCGAGCCGCGCGTCGTCTTCCCTGCGATGAGCAGGCGCCTGGGCGAATCCGGTGTCGTGGTCGTTGCCGTGTATTTCAACAGCGCGGGCATCCCCAAACGGGCCGAAATCTTCAAGTCCAGTGGCTACGAACGGCTCGACCAGGCCGCGCGCGAAGCGCTGATGTCCTCGCAAGTGACGCCATTCAAGCAGCCTGGGGCCAACGAGGCCACGGTCTACATGCTGAAGGCGCCCATCCGGTTCAATCTTTCCCAGTAATTTTTTGGAGTAGTACGCATGGATTCTCAATTCGGCTTGATGAACGTCTGGAATCAGGGCGATTTCGTCACCAAGGCCGTGGCAGTGCTGCTGATCGGCATGTCGCTCGCGTCGTGGATCGTCATCATCGTCAAGGCGCTCGACGTCATCCGCTACAAGCGCCTGGCCAAGCACTCGCAGGACTTCTGGCACAGCGAAGACTTCGCCACCGCCCTGAACAAGCTGGGCAAGGACGACAGCAACCCCTTCCGCGCACTGGCCCTCGAAGGCCGCGAGGCAGCAGCCCATCACCGCAACACCAAGGCCCACCTGCACGATGCGTTGGATGTGAGCGACTGGATCACCCGCGCCCTGCGCAACGGCATCGACGCCTTCACCGCCCGTCTGCAAACCGGCCTGGCGATCCTGGCTTCGGTCGGCTCGACCGCCCCGTTCATCGGCCTGTTCGGCACGGTCTGGGGCATCTACCACGCGCTCATGAGCATCGGCTCGGCCGGCCAGGCGACCATCGACAAGGTGGCGGGCCCCATCGGCGAGGCGCTGATCATGACGGCGCTCGGCCTCGCGGTGGCCATTCCCGCAGTGCTGGGCTACAACGCGCTGGTTCGCGGCAACAAGTTCGTGCTGACCAAGCTCAACGCCTTTGCCCATGACCTGCACGCCTACTTCGTGACCGGCGCACGCGTGCAAAGCGGCAGCGACGCCATCGTCGTTCCGCTCAAGAAGGGCTGAGCATCATGGCCTTCGGTACACAAGACGAACCCGATGAGGTGATGAACGAGATCAACATGACGCCGCTGGTCGACGTCATGCTCGTGCTGCTCATCATCTTCATCATCACCGTGCCGGTGATGAAGCACGCGGTCAACATCGACCTGCCTCGTGCCACCAGCGAGCCGGAGCAGCCCAAGCCGCAGAACATCATGTTCAGCGTGACGGCCGACGGCAGCTACTACTGGAACGAGCAGAAGATCGACGACAGCGAACTGCCCGCCCGCCTCGCGGCGGAGGCCGCCAAGGAGCCCCAGCCCGAGCTGCACATCCGCGGCGACAAGGCGGTGCGCTACGAGCGCGTGGCCAAGGCGATGTCGGAAGCCCGTGAAGCTGGCGTGCGCAAGATCGGCTTCGTCACGGAGCCTGACACGAAGTGAAGCGAAGAAAGACCGCAAGCAAAAAAAGTTGATCGCGACGATTGACTTCTACTTGCGAATCATTATCATTCACTCATCGCTTCGATAAGGGAACTACAGATGCCAGCCACACCGAATGCCTTTTCTGTTCTGAACCATCCTTCGCTCGACCAGTCGGGTGGCGGCCATGCGTCCATCCAGGCAACGCGTCCGGTGCCGATGCTCGAAAGCACGGAGCTCCTGAAAGGAAGCAAGACCGTGGGCATCATGCACAACGGCTCCCTCTACCGGCTGCAAGCCACCAAACTCGGCAAGCTGATCCTGACCAAGTAGGTCGTCCAGCCGCCCTTCGCGCAAGTTTCATCGTGGGGCGACTCAAGGAGATTCATCTCCGAAGGGTCGTTTTTTGCTAGCCAACGGTTTTCCGACTAGCCAAGCTTTTTTTCCACGCTGAAGCAGCCCAAACAAAAACGCCGACCTCGAAGTCGGCGTTTTGCTTTTTGCGGAGACCTGAAACTCAGAGGCCCAGCGCCGCAATGCCAGCCTTGGCGATCTGCGCGTCTTCGTTCGACTTCACACCGCTCACGCCGACCGCGCCGATCACATGGCCGTCCTTGACGATCGGCACACCGCCTTCGAGCAGGCCCTGCACTTCAGGCGCCGTCAGGAACGCCGTGCGGCCGCCGTTGATGATGTCTTCGTAGACCTTGCTCTCGCGGCGGCCCATGGCAGCCGTATGCGCCTTGGCGGGAGCGATGTGCGAGGACAGCGCCGCAGCGCCGTCCAGACGCTGCAGCCACAGCAGGTTGCCGGCGTCGTCCGAGATCGCGATGGTCACCGCCCAGTTGTTCTTGAGGGCCTCGGCCTCGGCTGCCGCAGCAATGGCCTTGACGTCAGCGAGTTCGAGAAAGGATTTAGTCTTCATGATGGATGAGCTCTGCTTGCGTGAAAACCCAAGAGCATAACGGCCACGCCGCAGCCGCTCCGCGAAGGCGGCCTCTGGCTTGGGAACACCCCGCATACGGTCTTTTCGATACCCCCTCTTGCAGCCCCCTAGAATGCGCCCAACTGCATCCTTGCAGCAACCACAGGAGCTCCGGCCATGAACGACCGCGTTACCACCCTAGACACCTCCGCCTACGGCCAGCCGCTGGCCCAGGCCGAACGCCAGCGCGTGCTGCGCAACACCTACTGGCTCCTTGCGCTGAGCCTGCTGCCCACGGTGCTGGGCGCCTGGGTCGGCGTGAGCACCGGCATCACCCGTTCGCTGACCGGCGGCCTGGGCCTCATCGTCTTCCTTGGCGGCGCCTTCGGCTTCATGTTCGCGATCGAGAAGACCAAGAATTCCGCCGCCGGCGTGCCGGTCCTGCTGGGCTTCACCTTCTTCATGGGCCTGATGCTCTCGCGCCTGATCGCGATGGTGCTGGGCTTCAAGAACGGCTCCGAGCTCATCATGACGGCCTTCGGCGGCACTGCCGGCGTGTTCTTCGTGATGGCCTCGCTGGCTACCGTCATCAAGCGCGACCTGTCGGGCATGGGCAAGTTCCTGTTCGTCGGCGCGATGGTGCTGATGGTCGGCGGCATCATCAACGTGTTCGTCGGCTCGACCACCGGCATGCTGGTCATCTCGGTGGCCGCCATCGGCATCTTCTCGGCCTACATGCTCTATGACCTGAAGCAGATCATGGACGGCGGCGAGACCAACTACATCAGCGCCACGCTGGCCCTGTACCTCGACCTGTTCAACGTCTTCCAAAGCCTGCTGGCCCTGCTGGGCATCTTCGGCGGCGAGCGCGACTGAGCGACGCGCAAGACACGCGCTCCAGCAAAAAGGGCCCCTCGGGGCCCTTTTTCATTGCAGATCGAAAACCGCGATCGACTCCACGTGTGCCGTGTGCGGGAACATGTTGACCACACCTGCATGGGTGCAGCGATAGCCCGCCTGATGCACCAGTAGACCCGCATCGCGTGCGAGCGTCGACGGGTTGCAGCTCACGTAGACGATGCGTCTGGGCGGCGTCCAGCCATCCGTGCGCAATTCGGGCTGCTGATGAAGATCGGCGATGGCCTTGGCCAGCGCGAATGCGCCTTCGCGCGGCGGGTCGACCAGCCACCTGTCGGCGCTGCCATCGGCCACCAGCATCGCTGGCGTCATCTCGAACAGGTTTCGCGCCACGAAGGTCGCAGGCGAAAGTGCTCGGCGAGCCGGCGTGGCAGGCTGGTTTCTGCTGAAGTTGTCGGTCGCGCGCGCAACAAGCGTATCGCTGCCTTCGATGCCCAGCACCTCGCGCGCCCTGCTGGCCAGCGGCAAGGTGAAGTTGCCGAGGCCGCAGAACCAGTCGATCACACGCTCGTCAGGCTGCACGTCAAGCAGGCGCAGCGCCTTGCCAACCAGCGCCCGGTTGATGTGTGGATTGACCTGCGTGAAATCGGTGGGCTTGAACGGCATGGTGACGCCGAACTCCGGCAGGCGGTAGGCCAGCGGCGTTCCGCCCTCTTCGAGCAGTTTCACCGTATCGGGACCCTTGGGCTGAAGCCACCACTGGACGCCTTCGTTCTTTTCGGCAAAGGCCTTCAAACGGTCGATGTCGGCGCGCGAGAGCGGCTCGAGGTGGCGCAGCACCAGCGCGATGGTGCCCAGGCGCGTGGAGTCGGGCGCGTCGCCGCAGGCTAGTTCGATCTGCGGGCAGGTGTCGCGCGCGTCCATGGAGCCGATCAGCTCGCGCAGCGGCATCAACATCTCGCTGACCTGCTTCGGCAGTACCGGACAGACCTGCATGTCGGCCAGGTAACGGCTCTTGCGCTCGTGGAAGCCGATCAGCACCGTGCCCTTCTTGGCCACATGACGCACCGAGAGGCGCGCGCGATAGCGGTAGTGCCAGGCCGGCCCTTCCAGCGGCCGCAGCAGGTTCTCGGGCTTGACCTTGCCGAGGTGCCAGAGGTTGTCCTCGAGCGCACGCTGCTTCACGGCCACCTGGGCAGCCGGGTCCAGGTGCTGCATCTTGCAGCCGCCGCAGGCGCCCGTGTGCAGCCCGAAGTGCGGGCAACCCGGACGCACGCGCTGCGACGATTCGCGGCGGATGGCCGTGACCGTGCCCTGCTCCCAGTTGTTCTTTCGACGATGCACGTTGAATCGCACTTCCTCGAAAGGCAGCGCGCCTTCGATGAACACGACCATGCCGTCGGCCTTGTGCGCCACGCCCTGCGCGTCGAGGTCGAGCGACTCGACCTTCAGCCATTCTTCGCCTGGATTCGCGGGGACTTTCTTTTCTTCGATGGATTCCGTCATCCCCCGATTGTCTCAGCGTGGCCGGAAGGCCCTAGAACAGCGCGTCGCGTCCCACGCCCGAGCGAGCCAACTGCCGCCGCATCTTGGCCAGCGCCTCGTTCTGGATCTGCCGCACACGCTCTCGCGTGAGCCCCAGCCGCACGCTCAGCACCTCCAGCGTCTCGGGCTCGCGGTCGTGCAGGCCGTAGCGCCCCTCCAGCACCTCGCGCTCGCGTGCGTCGAGGGCGTGCACCCACTGGTCGAGCAGGCGCTCGACCTCCCGCGTGTGCGCCACGTCGGTCGGACTGCCCTGCTCGTCCTCGGACGCGACGGTATCGGCCAATGTGAAGCCTTCATCCCCCCGGGAGTCGCCCGCATCCAGCGAGCGCGGGGCTTCCGACAGGGCAAGGAGTTCTGCCACGGATTGCACATCGCGCCCGAGCAGCGCGGCGATGTCCTCCACCCGCACGCCGTCCGGCCGGTGCGCCAGAAATTCGGCATCGCCCTCGAGCGTGCGGCGAGCCTTCAGCACCTGCTGCAGCTCGCGCACCACGTGCACCGGCAACCGGATCGCGCGCGCCTGCGTCATGACCGCGCGCTCCACCGACTGGCGGATCCACCAGGTCGCATACGTCGAAAAGCGGAAACCGCGCTCGGGCTCGAACTTGGTGATGGCGTGCATCAGACCCAGATTGCCCTCCTCGATGAGATCGGACAGCGGCACGCCCCGTCCCAGATAGCCCTTGGCGATGTTGACCACCAGCCGCAGGTTGTGCTCGATCATCGACTGCCGTGCGGCGAAGTCGCCCGCGCGCGCGGCGCATGCGGTCTCGTACTCCTGGGCGGGCGTGAAGAGCTCGGTGCGCCTGACCTGGCGCAGGTAGATGGTCAGGGCATCCGCACCTTCGCCGCCGACCAGTTCGCCGACAGCGCCGTTGGCAGGCGCAACGATGTCCGCCGATGGGTCTACGGGGTCTGGGTCTTCTTCGGGAGTGTTCCCGCGCTGCTCTCCGGCGAACTTCCGATTTCCGTTGCCGGGAGACAAGCGGCTGCCGCTACCCGCCGACCCGCGCACAGGCAACTGCGTGCGGCGGGGGCGGGAAGCGGCCATGGCATCACCTGCTGGGCAGGTAGCGAGAGGGATCGACGGGCTTGCCCTGGCGGCGGATCTCGAAATGCAGCTTCACGCGATCGGCATCGCTGTTGCCCATCTCGGCGATCTTCTGGCCCTTCTGGACCGACTGGTCTTCCTTCACGAGCAGCGTCTGGTTGTGCGCGTATGCCGTGAGGTAGGTGTTGTTGTGCTTCAGGATGATCAGGTTGCCGTAGCCGCGCAGGCCCGCGCCCGCATAGACAACACGCCCGTCGGCAGCGGCCAGCACCGGGTCGCCAGCCTTGCCGGCGATGTCGTAGCCCTTGTTCTTCGCTTCGTCGAAGCCGGCGATCAGCGTGCCGCTCGCAGGCCAGATCCAGCCCACGTCCTCGTCACCCGAACCGCCGCTGGAAGGGCTTGCCGGCGAAGCAGTGACTGGCGCCGGCGACTTGGCCGCGCCGCTGGACGGCGTCGAGGGCACCACCGCCGGTTGCGGCGGCACCGCCTTCGTGACCGCGCCATCGGAAGAAGGTGCCGGCGCTGCTGCGACCGCGGTGCCGGTGGGCGGAATCACGCGCAGCACCTGGCCGACTTCGATCAGGTCGGGGTTCTCGATGTTGTTCCAGCGGACGATGTCCTGCCAGCGCTGGCCGGTATCGGCGCCGATGCGGCGGATCGTGTCGCCCGGACGGACTGCGTAGTAGCCGGGCTTGCCGTAGTTTTCGATGCCGGGAAGCGGCTTGCCGTTGGCGTCGGTGGTGATGGGAGGCCCGCCGGGCACCGTGGCGGCCGGTGCGCGCGTCATCGTGCCGCGGTCTTCGACTGGTGCCGGCCCGCGAGGTGTGGAACAGCCCGCGATCACCAGCACAAAGGCCAACGTGACGCCAGCGAACCAACTCCGATTGCCAAAACCCTGCATTTGTTATTCCTTCAAGCGATTCCGGATTTTAGGGGGACAAAGTGAACGGCCTCAAGAATGAGCCGCTCCAGTCCGCGGGGGGTCTTGTCGATGACGACGAGGGTCTGTCCGCCCTTCGCGGAATGCGTCGGCGCCACGATGCGGCCGCCCACGGCAAGCTGTTCGATCCATGCCTCGGGCACCGCCTCGCCGCCCGCCGCCGCGATGATGCCGGCATAAGGCGCGCCTTTGGCGTAGCCGATCATCCCATCGCCCAATATCAGGTGCACGGTCGCGAGCCGGAAGTGCCGCAGATTGGCACGCGCCCGCTCGTGCAGACCGCGCAGGCGCTCGATGCTGTAGACCTCGGTCGCCACGTGGTTCAGCACCGCGGCCTGGTAGCCGCAGCCCGTGCCGATCTCGAGCACCCTGCCGAGCTTGCCATCGGGCTTTCCGGCAAGCGCGGGAGCGCCCATCAGCAGCTCGATCATGCGGGCCACCACGTTGGGCTTGGAGATGGTCTGTCCCAGGCCGATCGGCAGGCTGGTGTCTTCGTAGGCCTGGTTGACCAGCGCGCTGTCGACGAAGCGATGGCGCTCCACGGCGCCCATCGCGCGCAGCACGCGCGCATCGGAAATGCCCTGCGCCGCGAGCTTCTGCACCATGCGCGCGCGCACGGCGTCGGACGCCATCGAGGGCGTGGACGGTACCACGGGCCTGACCGGCGCGGCGGGCATGCGCCCTCGCGTGGCGGCCGAAGCGGTGGGTGTCAGGCGGACGGGGAAACTGGGCCGCTGCGTGGCCATGTCAGTTGCCGAGACGGGCCACCGTCTCGCGCCATTGACCAAGGTTGGCGTGGTCGGTCAGGTCGATCTGCAGCGGCGTCAGCGCGATGTGGCCGGCCGCGGTGGCATGGAAGTCGGTGCCTTCGCCGCTGTCCTTGGCACCGCCGGCACCGGCGATCCAGTACATGGTCTCGCCGCGCGGGCTGTCCTGCGTGATCACCTTCTCAGCCGCATGGCGCCGGCCGAGGCGGCAGACCTTGACGGGCTTCAGCTCGTCGAAAGGCAGGTTCGGCACGTTCACGTTGAGCAGGAACGCGCCGCCTTCGTGCATGCGCTCGCGCTCGATCTGCTGGACCAGACGCCGCGCGACCTGGGCCGCCGCATCCACATGGGCCCAGCCCTTTTCGATCTGCGAGAACGCGATGGCCGGAATGCCGAAGAGGTAGGCCTCCATCGCGGCGCCCACGGTGCCTGAATAGATGGTGTCGTCGCCCATGTTGGCGCCGTTGTTGATGCCTGAAACCACAAGGTCGGGCCGATAGTCGAGCAGGCCCTTGAGCGCGATGTGCACGCAATCGGCCGGAGTACCGGTCACGTAGCGAAAGCCGTTGTGCGCCTCGCGCACGTACAGCGGCGCTGCCAGCGTCAGCGCGTTCGACTTGGCGCTGTTGTTGTGTTCGGGTGCGACCACCTCGACTTCGGCAATGTCCTTGAGCGCATCGTGCAGAGCGACGATGCCCGGCGCCTGGAAGCCGTCGTCATTGGAAATAAGTATCTTCATGGTGCTTCTGGATGCACCGGATTGTAGGCTTCGGGTGCGTCGCAGCAGGGACAAGCCCGCCCCGCCTCGGCCCCTATCATGCCCGCAGTCATTGCCCCAACATTACTTGTCTGAAGGAGACCCCTGGCATGCACGCATGGCTTTGCGAAAACCCCGTCGGCGTCGACGCGCTGACCTGGAAGGAACTGCCCACCCCCACTCCGGGCCCGGGCCAGGTGCTCATCGAGATCAAGGCGGCGAGCCTGAACTTCCCAGATCTGCTGATCGTGCAGAACAAGTACCAGATGAAGCCGCAGCTGCCCTTCGTTCCGGGCTCAGAGTACGCGGGCGTCATCCAGGCAGTGGGCGAAGGCGTCACGCACCTGAAGGTCGGGCAGAACGTGGCGTGCCTTTCCGGCACGGGCGGCTTCGCCACCCACACGCTGGCGCCCGCGGCGCTGTGCATGCCGCTGCCCGAAGGCTTCAGCCATGTCGACGCGGCCGCGTTCATCATGATCTACGCCACCTCCTGGCACGCCCTGATGGACCGGGCTCAACTGAAGGCCGGCGAAACCGTGCTGGTGCTCGGCGCTGCAGGCGGCGTGGGCACCGCGGCCATCCAGATCGCGAAAGCGGCCGGCGCCAAGGTGATCGCAGCCGCTTCCACCGACGAGAAATGCGAACTCTGCCGCTCCATCGGCGCCGACGCGACGATCAACTACACGACGCACGCGCTGCCCAACGGTTTTCGCGACGCCATCAAGGCCGCGACCGACGGCAAAGGACCGGATGTCATTTACGACCCGGTCGGCGGCGATTTCGCGGAGCCGGCCTTTCGCTCCATCGGATGGCGCGGCCGTTATTTGGTCGTCGGTTTTGCATCGGGTCCGATCCCCTCGCTTCCATTGAATCTGACGCTGCTCAAAGGCGCCTCGCTGGTCGGCGTGTTCTGGGGCGATTTCGCCAAGCGCGAGCCCCAGGCCAATGCGCAGATGATGGCCGAATTGGCTCAGTGGTACGGCCAGGGAAAGATCAAGCCGGTCATCGACAGCACGATGCCCATGGCGGAATTGAAGGCCGCTTACGCTCACATGGGCTCGCGCGGAGTCAAAGGAAAACTGGTGATGGTGAACTGAGCGCGCTGCTCGGCCACACAATAAAAAAGCCCGCTCATGCGGGCTTTTTTATTGGGCATCTGCCCAACGAAAACGAGGCGGGTTACTTGATCTCGTAATCGGAAAGCGACTTGCCCGCAGCCAATGCCTCGGTCACCCAGCGCGGCTTGCGGCCACGGCCGCCAGACCAGGTTTCGCCCGTCGGGCTGCGATATTTGGCGGCTGCTTTTGCCGGAGCGGCGCTGGCGCCGCGCTTGACGGAAGCTGCACGACCGGTCAGTTTGAGGTCGGAGGCAGTCAAACCATATTCCGCGATCTTGCGGCGGACCTCTTCGATCACGCCAGAGCGTTCCTGGTTGCGCAGGTCTTCGGCCTGCTTGCGCAATTGCGCAATCTGCTCGTCGTGCTTCTTGATCTGGGAATTGATATCGGCGAGGGTCGAAGCCATTCTTGGACTCCAGAAAATTGAAAACGGGGCGATTTTAATTCAGTTTACATTTGACACAAGTGCCCCGGCAGCCGAAAAAAACGACGGGACATTGCATTAATGCAACAACTCGCAACGTAAAGCGAGATGCCAAGAGGCGATCGCTTATGTAGAGACTGGGGAGAAAAAGAGGCTTCAGCCTGAAGATCGCAGCGCGTGCGATGGCTGAAAATGACAACGCCGGGACAAACCCGGCGTTTTTTGTTCCTTTGAATGTGCTATTGAGCAATAGCACAAAGGAGATATTTTGGGGTGGCTGATGGGACTCGAACCCACGACGACCAGAATCACAATCTGGGACTCTACCAGCTGAGCTACAGCCACCGAAGAGCCTACGATTATAGCGTTAAAACTCGGCGTTTCGGCGAAAACAATCTTGAGAGGGCTCAAAAGCCACATTTCATCCCGCTACCGCCGACCTGCCCGACGCCGCAGCGTCGGGAATGCTGACCGAGCCGTCGGACCTTTCGTAGGTGCCGACAAGCAGGCCGCTCGCCAGCGCATGCTCGCGCAGGGCATCCACGATCTCGTCTCTTCCGGGACTTTCGGAAAACGCAGCAGGTTCGCCTCCAAGCGCGAACAACTGGAACGCGTACCGGTGAACGCCGTGCCCAGGCGGCGGATCGGGCGGCAGCCACACCGCCTGCAGGGCGGAGTTGCGTCCCACGTGCGTCCCGGGCGCGCCTTCGTTGTCCTGGCTCGGCAAGGCCCCTTCTGCAAGCGTGCCGTTTTCCGGCGCCAGATCCACCACGATGGCGTGCACCAACGGGTTCGGCGTGGGCGAGTCGGCATCTTCCACGATCAGCACCAGCGATGACGCCCCCGACGGGAGGCCACTCCATTGAAGCGGTGGAGATACCCCTTCGCCGTCGGCGGTACAACGCTGCGGCAAGGGCGCATGGTCGGCGAAGGCCATGCTCGCGAGTTCGATCGAACCCATCCCCTCGCGCATGCCCAGCGTGTTGAAGACGATGTTGTCCAGGCCAGCGCGCACGCCCTGCAGCGCCTGGCCGATGACTTCAGGCAGTTTTTCCAGCATCCATAGGGTGTACTGCCACGCCGGGAGCGAACATGTAGGACGCCACGCAGCACCTGCGTCGCGAGCCCCGGCATAAATTCTCGGGCGCTCGGCTCGATGTGCCGCAGCATCCCCGGCGCACGCACCGCTCCGCTATCATGAATGCGCCCCGCGCGGACGGGCCTCGGCTCAGCGCCGGTTCCCCCTTCACCACTCCAAAGGAATATCTTCATGAGCATCGTCTGGACTATCCTGATCGGGTTCGTCGTGGGTCTCGTGGCACGGGCAGTCAAGCCGGGCGACGACTCCGCCGGTTTCATCGTCACGACCATCATCGGCATCGCCGGCTCGCTGATCGTCACGTACGTCGGCCAATCGCTGGGCTGGTACACCGCCGGGCAGGGTGCAGGCTTCATCGCCTCGGTGCTCGGTGCGATCGTGCTGCTCTTCATCTACGGCATGATCAAGCGCAAGAGCTGACCGGCCGGCGCAAAAAAAGAGCAGCAAGGAGACAAGGCCGTGCCGACTCGCGCGCACGGCCTCAGGTGATGCCCCGCAAAGCACGCGCCAAGCATCATGTGTATGTGGTCGAGCTGGATGACCGCGTATGGAACAACGGCCGCTTCAGGCGCGCCAATCCCGACTACCAGCTCGGCAAGCCCTTCGTCTATGTCGGCATGACCGGCCTGGACCCCGACATCCGATTCGACAAGCACAAGGCCGGCATCCAGGCCAACAGCTTCGTGGAGGAATTCGGGCTGCGCCTGCTGCCCGCGCTCTACGAACGCTACAACCCCATGACCTACGAGGACGCGCGCCTCATGGAGGTCGACCTCGGCATCGCGCTGCGCAAGGCCGGCTACGGCGTGTGGCAGGCCTGATACCCGACCCACCCAACCCGGCGATCGGCCGGCACCTCTTCAGGAATAGGTGACCCAGTCCTCATACGCCGGCCCATCCAGGTGCGGCAGCGTGTTGTAGGTGACGAGCATGTGCCGCTTCGGCGTGAACGCGAACTCGGTCACCGAGGTATTGCGGATGCGCAGGTTGAGTTCGATCGTCGTCTCGGCGCTCGTGCCCAGCACGTGGCCCACTGCGGTGCTGATCGGCCCACCGCTCGACACCACCAGCACCTTCGCGCCGTGGTGCCGGTCGCGCACATGGTCGAGCGCCGTCGTCACGCCCGCCAGAAAGTCGACATAGCTGGGCATGCCCGCCGGCGCGGTTCTGCCCTGCATCCATGCGCTCAAGCCTTCACGCAGCAGCCGGAAATGATGGCGGTACATCTCGGGCGTGTCGGGCTTCTGCAGCTTGCCTTCGTGGATGGTCGCGATGACCGCCTCGCTGTCGTACTCGTTGAGGCCCGGCCAGGGCAGCACGTCGTTGCGCTCCAGCCGAAGCCCCTTGGCGATGCCCTCCCACGTCTGGCGATGGCGCTTCAGCGTACCGGTGATCACGGCATCGAACTTCATGCCACGCTCGCGCCAGTACTCGCCGAGGCGAACGGCCTGCCGATGCCCGAGCTCGCTCAGGTTGTCGTAGTCGGCAGCGCCGAAGCTGGCCTGCCCGTGGCGCACGAGATAGAGGGTTCCCATGGCCGGAATTCTGGCAAGAAGCGAACGCACGAGTTGTCCCTCGTGCGACCTGCGTGCGCGTCCGCGGGCACGGGCACGGGCACGTCGACATGAAAAAGGCCCGAGCCATCGGCCCGGGCCTTGTCATGTGCGACTCGCGAAGACGCGATGCGCGTGTCAGCGGCCTGCTGCGACCGGCAGCGTGTCCGCTGGCTTCGGCACGAGGATCTCTGCCTTGTAGCGATCCTTCAGCATGTTGTAGTACGCGGCGTCTTCGGCAGCAGCCACGGACTGGCCCACCTGGGACTGCTCCTGCTTGGCGAGTTCGGCCGGGGGCGGCGTGCGCGGAACGACCTTGGTCACGCGGACCACCGTGTAGCCCTGCGCACCCAGGTCCACGCCCACGAGCGCCGGCAGCTTGGAAGGGTCTGCACGCAGCGCTGCGTCGATGACGGGCAGCGGCTGCGATTGCGCATCGCGGCGCGACACCGTCACAGGCGCACCGAAGGTGGCACCGTCAGCCTTCGCGGTCCACGCGGCGAGCTTTGCTTCGCCTTCGGTCTTCGCCAGCACCGCGGCGCGTTCCGCGACGAGCTGCGCACGGATCTTGTCCTTCACGTCGGCCAGCGGCACAGGGTGCGCCGGCGAGTACTTCGTCACGCGACCGGACGCCAGCTGGCTGGGACCGACCTCGATGGCCTCGGTGTTCTGCTTGCGCTCGAGCGAGTCGGCTGCGAACAGCGCGTTCAGGAAGTTGCGGTTCGCCAGCGGGCCGGTCGCGCCCGGTGCAGGCGTGCGCGGCACGTTGTCGGCCGTGCGGATCGTGAGCTTCAGCTTGTCGGCTGCCGGCTTGAGGCTGTCGGGCGTCTGGTAGACCGCATCGGTGAAGGTCTCGGCAGCCTTCGCGAATTCCTGCGTGGCCTGCTGCGAGCGCATTTCGTTCTCGATGGTCGCGCGCACCTGCTCGAAGGGCGGAACCACTGCCGGCTTGATGTCGGTCAGGTGGATGATGTGATAGCCGAACTCGGTTTCGACGACACCGCTGATCTCGCCCTTCTTGAGAGCGAACATCGCATCTTCGAAAGGCTTGACCATCGCGCCCCTGGTCACGAAGTCGAGGTCGCCGCCCTTCTCCGCCGAGCCTGGGTCCTGCGAATTCTTGCGTGCCACCTCGGCGAAGGTGTTGGGCGCCTTCTTCACTTCGGCGAGAAGCTGCTCGGCCTTGGCCTTGGCCTTCTCGCGGTCCGCTGCCGGCGCGCTCGCCGGGGCGGTGATCAGGATGTGGCTGGCGCGGCGCTCTTCCTTGGTGCCGAAGCGCGATGCGTTCTGCTCGTAGTAGGTCTTGAGATCGGCCTCGTTCACGACCACGCTCTTCTTCGCCGCATCGAGGTCGAGCACCAGGTACTCGATGCTCGCCTGCTCGGGAGCCTGGAACTGCGCCGTGTGGTCCTTGTAGTAGGTCTCGATGTCGGCATCGCTCACCGTCACCTTGGAGGCGAAGGCATCGGGTGCGAAGCGGGCGACCTGGATCTCGCGCGTGTCGTAGAAGGCGTTGATGGTGGTCGCGGCCAGCGCGGGCGGCGTGAAGGCGGTGCTCGAGATGCCCAGCAGCACCTGCTGCGTCGCCATCTCGGCGCGCACGGATGCCTCGTACTGCTCGGGCGTGCGGCCGGTCACGCGCTGGAAGGTGTCGCGGTCGAACTTGCCGTCGGGCGTGCGGAAGGTGGCGAGGCCCGGGTCCTGCGCGAAGATGCGCGAGAGGCGCTCTTCGGAGACGGTCATGTTGGCCTTGGCTGCCGCTGCGGCCAGCACGCGGTCGCGCACCATGCGCTCGAGCGTTGCGTAGCGCATGGCATCGGACTCGAGCAGCGTCGGATCGACGTTGGGCGACTGCTGGCGGATGCGGTCCGTCTCGACGCGGTGCTGCTGATCCCACTCGGGCTTCGTGATGTCGTGTCCTTCGACGCGCGCGACCTTCTCGTCGCGACCGAAGCCCTGATAGCGCTCGACGCCGAACAACACGAACGACGGAATGATCAGCAAGAACAAGATGATCATCACGATCTTGTTGTACTTGCGGAAGGTATCAAACATGCTTGAACACTCTTTTTCGACAGCAGTCGGACGGCAATAAAAAAGGCGAACTTGTGGTTCGCCTTTGCATCGGGTGGTGGTGGGTGCTGAGGGGTTCGAACCCCCGACCTACGCCTTGTAAGGGCGCCGCTCTACCAGCTGAGCTAAGCACCCCACCGGGAATACTCTCCGAGTCTAACGCCTCAGTTCAGCGCGTCTTTCAGCGCCTTGCCGGGACGGAACTTCGGGATCTTGGCTGCCTTGATTTTAATCGCGTCGCCGGTGCGGGGATTTCGGCCGGTGCGGGCCGCGCGTTTGCCTACTGCGAAAGTGCCGAAACCGACGAGCGAAACGGAGCCGCCCTTCTTGAGCGTGGTACGAATGGCGCCGATCGTGGATTCGAGCGCGCGGGTCGCAGCAGCTTTGGAAATGTCGGCGTTCTTTGCGATGTGCTCAATCAGTTCGGTCTTGTTCACAAGGGCCCCTTGTAGAAAAAAAGTTGGTCGGCTTCCGTCAGCTGCGACCTGGCCGCAGACGGTGCGACACAAGAACCCGGCAGGCCTGACGCCTCGGCAGCGCGCTGCCAGCGAGGATTACAACCACTGGTCTGCAGGGTGTCAATAAGACACGAGGCCATGCCGAGCAGCGGAGCGCGCGATTTTAGGGGCGTTTCGTGAAGTCCTTTTTCAAAGGCTCTCAAAGCGCATCGGCGATGGCCCGGCCCAGGTCGGAGGTGCTCGCGTTGCCGCCGATGTCGGGTGTGCGCGGCGCTCCGCTTTGGGGCGCGAGCACCTTCTCGATGGTCGAAAGGATGGCGTCGTGCGCCTGCTTGTGGCCCAGGAACTCCAGCATCATCGCGCCGCACCAGATCTGGCCGATCGGGTTTGCGATGCCCTTGCCGGCGATGTCGGGCGCCGAACCGTGCACCGGTTCGAACAGCGACGGCATGGTGCGGTCGGGATTGAGGTTGGCGCTGGGCGCGATGCCGATGGTGCCGGTGCACGCTGGGCCGAGGTCGGACAGGATGTCGCCGAACAGGTTGCTCGCCACCACCACGTCGAAGAAGTCCGGCCGCTGCACGAAGTGGGCGGTGAGGATGTCGATGTGGAACTTGTCGAGCTTGATGCCGGGATAGCTCTTGCCCATCTCCGCCACGCGCTCGTCCCAGTACGGCATGGTGATGGAGATGCCGTTCGACTTGGTCGCGCTCGTGAGGTGCTTCTTCGGCCGCGACTGCGCGAGCTCGAACGCGAACTTCAGCACCCGGTCCACACCCAGGCGCGACATCACGGTTTCCTGCACCACGATCTCGCGCGGCGTGCCCTGATACATGCGCCCGCCGATGCTGGAGTATTCGCCCTCGGTGTTCTCGCGCACGATGTACATGTCGATCTCGCCGGGCTCGCGCGGCGTGCCGTCGCGGCGCACCACGGGCGCGATGATGCCGGGCATCAGGCGCGCCGGACGCAGGTTGATGTACTGGTCGAACTCGCGGCGGAACATCAGCAGCGAGCCCCAGAGCGACACGTGGTCCGGGATCTTCTCGGGCCAGCCCACCGCGCCGAAGAAGATGGCGTCATGGCCGCCGATCTGTTCCTTCCAGTCGTCGGGCAGCATCTGGCCGTGCTTCTCGTAGTAGTCCCAGCTCGAGAAGTCGAAGTGGTCGAACTTCAGGTCGATGCCGAACTTGCGCGCCGCGGCGTCGAGCACGCCCAGCCCTTCTGGCACGGTTTCCTTGCCGATGCCGTCGCCGGCGATGACTGCGATTCTGTGGGTGCTCATGGCGTGTCTCCTGCGGGTGCGTGTTGCGAAGGTGGAAGAAGAAGAGAGAAGAAAGCCAGGGCTTCGGCGAGCAGTTCGTCAGGGGCCTCTTCGGGAACATAGTGGCCGCAGGGCAGCGCCCGGCCCGACACCTCGGCGGCGCGCTCGCGCCACAGCGCGAGCACGTCGAAGGCCTTGCCGACCGCGCCATGCTCGCCCCACAGCACGCGCAATGGCTGCTCGAGCCGCAGGCCGGCTGCGATGTCGGCGCGGTCGTGCACGAGGTCGATGGTGGCGGATGCGCGGTAGTCCTCGCAGATGGATTCGGCGGTACCCGCGATGGCGGCGCAGCGCTCGTATTCGGCCAGCACCTCGGGCGCGAACGGCGCAAGGCCGGCGTGCCGACCACCCATCACACTGCGCACGTAGCGCGCCGGGTCCGAGGCGATCAGCGCCTCGGGCAGCGGCGGCGGCTGGATCAGGAAGAACCAGTGCCAGTAGGCCTTGGCGAATGCCTCGGAGGTCTGCTCGTACATCGCGAGCGTGGGCGCGATGTCGAGCAGCAGCATGCGCTCGACCGCCCCGGGGTGGTCCATCGCCAGCCGGTGCGCGACGCGGGCGCCGCGGTCGTGCGCGAGGATGCCGAAGCGCTCGAAGCCGTGGTGCCGCATCGCGGCGAGCGCGTCGAGCGCCATCTCGCGCTTGCTGTAGACGGCATGCTCGGCATCCGCCGCCGGCCGGCCCGAATCGCCGTAGCCGCGCAGGTCGACCGCGACCACGGTGAACCGCTCGGCCAGCGCCGGTGCCACGCGATGCCAGATCGCATGCGTCTGCGGATGACCATGGAGCAGCAGCAAGGGAGCCCCCTGCCCGCCGACGCGTCCGTGGATGCGCACGCCGTCGCGCTCGATGTCGAAGGTGGGAAAGGAAAGAAAGGAAGAAGCCGTCACGGCGACGATTGTGCGTTGCGCCCCTCACACCATCAAGCAACAATCGACCAATTCATACTTTCCAATATGGCATGAATCCACCCTCGATGGAAAGAAGCGACCTGGCGCTGGTGCTCGCCATCCGCGACCAGGGCAGCCTCGCGGGCGCGGCTGCCACGCTGGATGTGGTGCCCTCCGTCGTCACCAAGCGGCTGGGCGCGCTCGAAGCGCGGCTGGGCCAGCGCCTGTTCGAGCGCACCACGCGGCGCCTGAGCGCCACGGCCGAAGGCGAGGCGGTCTGCCTGCATGCACGGGCATTGCTCGACGGCTTCGCGGCGCTGGAAAGCGAACTCGGCGAGCGGCAGAACGAGTTGACCGGCACGGTCCGGCTGGCCGCCACCTTCGGCTTCGGTCGGCTCTGGCTCGGGCCGGCGCTGGCCGCCTTCCAGGCTCGGCACCCGGCGCTGCAGATCGAACTGCTGCTCACCGAGCAGTTGCCCGACCTGGGCGCCGAGGGCTATGACGGCGCGGTCTGGCTCTGGGCCGTGCAACAGCGCCACGCAGCCGACTGGATCTCGCGTCGCATCGCGCGCAACCAGCGCGTACTCGCCGCCTCGCCCGACTACCTGAAACGCCGGGGCACGCCTGCCACCATCGAGGCGCTGTCTTCGCACGACTGCCTGGTCGCGCGCGAGAACGGTGACGCCGGCGGCCAGCGCCAACATGCGGTCTGGACCTTGCGCCACGCGCGCGACGGCAGCACGGCCCGCGTGCGCGTGCAGGGGCCATTGGCCAGCAACTCGGGCGAGATGGTGCGCGACTGGTGCATCGCCGGCCACGGCATCATGTTGCGCAGCCTCTGGGACATCGCACCACAGCTCGCAAGCGGCGAACTCGTGCGGCTGCTGCCGCAGTACGCGATGACGGAAGCCGACATCCACTGGATCGCGCCCTGGCGGCCGAAGACTCCGCGCCGTGTGCGACTGCTGGTCGACCACCTCGTCGAGCAGTTCCGAAGCGAGCCCTGGAAGCCGGGCAGGAGCGGAGCGCGCTAGATAGAAGAAGACGACTCAGCGCCCGCCGCTGCGCACCACCAGGCTCACGCCGGCCGCCGTGAGCCCGATGCCCAGCACCGTCACCAGCGTGATCGGCTCGGAGAACAGCAGCCACGCCATCACGGCCGTGCAGGGCGGCACCAGGTAGAGCAGGCTGGTGACGGCAGTGGCGGTCCCGCGCTGGATCAGCATGTAGAGCAGCGAGCTGCCGCCCAGCGACAGCGCCAGCACCGACCAGGCCATGGCGCCACCCGAATACAGGTTCCAGTGGATGCTGTCCGTCTCCAGCGCCGCGAACGGCAGGGTGACGAGCACGGCAGCCGCCATCTGCACGGCGCTCGCGCTGCGCACGTCGCAGGGCGCGACGAAGCGCTTCTGGTACAGAGTGCCTGCGGTGATCGACAACAGCGCCATCAGCGCGAGCGCCATCGTCTGCACGCTGACCTCCCCGCCCTGCCCCAGCTTGCGCAGCACCACCAGCACCAGGCCCGCGAAACCCAGCCCCAGCCCGATCCACTGGCGCCCGGTGATGCGCCCGCCGGTGAAGGAAAGCCAGACCGCCGTCAGCACCGGCTGGATGCCGACCAGCAGCGCCACCAGCCCCGCACCCATGCCCTCGCGCACCGCGGCCCAGACACCGCCGAGGTAGCCTGCGTGCATCAGGACGCCGGTGACGGCCAGGTGCGTCCACTGGGCCCGCTGCTTCGGCCACTCGACCCGCGCGAGCGCGACCCATGCACCGAAGCAGGCCAGAGACAGCGCGAAACGCACGGCGAGGAACTTGAGGGGCGGCGCATACGGCATGCCGTAGCGCGCGACGATGAAGCCCGTGCTCCAGATCAGCACGAAGACCACGGGCATCGCCCGCAGCCAGCCCGAGCCGCCGGCCGGGGTCGCGGGCGTCATTTGGTTCTGGCCCGGATTTCCGGAATGGCCTTCTGCAGGTAGTACACCATCGACCAGATGGTGAGCACGGCGGAGATCCAGATCAGCCACTGGCCCCAGGCGCCAGTGTCGATCACGCCGAACAGGCGCCCGTCATAGAGCAGGAAGGGAATGGCGACCATCTGCACGGTCGTCTTGACCTTGCCGATCATGTGCACTGCCACGCTCTTGCTGGCGCCGATCTGCGCCATCCATTCGCGCAGCGCCGAGATGGCGATCTCGCGGCCGATGATGATCAGCGCCACGAACACGTCGGCCCGGTTCAGGTGCACCAGCACCAGCAGCGACGCGCACACCAGGAACTTGTCGGCCACCGGATCGAGAAAGGCCCCGAAGGCCGAGGTCTGGTTGAGCCGGCGTGCCAGGAAGCCGTCGAGCCAGTCGGTGGCGGCGAAGACGATGAACATGACCGTGGCGATCAGGTTGCGCATCGGCTCGGCCATCGGAAGATAGAACACACCGACGATCAAAGGGATCGCGACGATGCGCGTCCAGGTCATGATGGTCGGCAGGGTCCAGAACATCGCTTGATTGTGTCATGGCCGCGGTAACCCCCTGCGGAGGTCGCGCGATCGATCGGTCAGTGCAGCGCCTTGTAGATTTCTTCCGCAAGGTCGGAGGCGATGCCCTCGACCGACGCGATGTCCTCGATGCTCGCCGCCGCCACGCCCCGGATGCCGCCGAAACGCTGGAGCAGGCGCGCGCGCCGCTTGGGCCCGATGCCCGGGATGTCTTCGAGCTGGCTGCCGCCCACGCGCACCTTGGCACGCTTGGCACGCATGCCGGTGATCGCGAAGCGGTGTGCCTCGTCGCGGATCTGGGCCACCAGCATCAGCGCGGCCGAGTCCTTGCCGAGGTAGACCTTCTCGCGGCCGTCGGCGAACACCAGTTCCTCGAGGCCGACCTTGCGGCCCTCGCCCTTCTCGACGCCCACGATCAGCGACAGCGGCAGCCCCAGTTCGCCGAACACCTCGCGCGCCATCGACACCTGCCCCTTGCCGCCGTCCACCAGCACCAGGTCGGGCATGCGGGCGGTGCGCGGCTTGGGCGGCGCAGCGCTGCCGTCGCTCTCGGCATCGCCCGGAGGCAGGGCATCGGTCTCGGCGGCCATGACCTCGGCCAGCTTGCCGTAGCGGCGGTGCAGCACCTGGCGCATGGCGGCATAGTCGTCGCCGGGCGTGATGCCCTCGATGTTGTAGCGGCGGTATTCCTTGTTCTGCATGGCGTGGTGCTCGAACACCACGCAGGAAGCCTGCGTCGCCTCGCCCGCGGTGTGCGAGATGTCGAAGCATTCGATGCGGAAGTTGTCGAGGTCGTCCGCAGCCAGCTCCAGCGCGTCGGCCAGCGCACGGGTGCGCGCCTGCTGCGAGCCCTCTTCGGCCAGCAGCCGGGCCAGTTGCAGCTTGGCGTTGGTTTCGGCCATCTCCAGCCAGTGGCGGCGCTGCTCGCGCGGCTGGAACACCGCCGTCACGCGCGAGCCGGCCTGCTGCGAGATGGCCTCGATCAGCTCGCGGCTCACCTGCTCGCTGAGCACCAGCGTGGCGGGCACGGGCACGTCGATGTAGTGCTGGGCGATGAAGGCCTCGAGCACCTGCACCTCGACCGGATCCGCGACGGCGGGCGGCGCGCCCTCGTCGTCGTCGAGCTCGCCGTGATGGATCTGCGCCGCGTCTTCCACGTGCACCGGAAAGTAGGGCCGGTCGCCCAGATGCCGCCCGCCGCGCACCATCGCGAGGTTCACGCAGGCCTTGCCGCCCTGCACCTTCACCGCCAGGATGTCCACATCCTTGTCGGACGCGATCTCGATGGACTGCTGGTGCAGCACCCGCGAGATCGCCGACATCTGGTTGCGCAGTTCGGCGGCCTGCTCGAACTCGAGCTTCTCGGCATGCGCCGTCATGCGCTGCTCGAGCTTGGAGAGCACCAGTTGCGTGTCGCCCATCAGGAAGGCCTCGGCGCTGGCGACGTCCTGCGCATAGGCCTCGGGCCCGATGTGGCCCACGCAGGGCCCGCTGCAGCGCTTGATCTGGTAGAGCAGGCAGGGCCGCGTGCGGTTGGCGTACACCGTGTCCTCGCAGGTGCGCAGGCGAAACACCTTCTGCAGCAGCTGGATCGACTCCTTCACCGCCCAAGCGCTCGGGTACGGCCCGAAGTAGCGGTGCTTCTTGTCGACCGCGCCGCGGTAGTAGGCCAGCCGCGGAAACTGGTGCGACGCGATCTTGAGGTAGGGATAGCTCTTGTCGTCGCGAAACAGGATGTTGTAGCGCGGCTTGAGCGTCTTGATGAGGTTGTTCTCGAGCAGCAGCGCCTCGGCCTCCGAGCGCACCACCGTGGTCTCCATGCGCGCGATCTTCGAGATCATGTGCCCGATGCGCGTACCGCCGTGGTTCTTCTGGAAGTAGTTGGCGACCCGCTTCTTCAGGTTGCGGGCCTTGCCCACGTAGAGCACCGCCCCGGCCGCGTCGAAATAGCGGTAGACACCGGGCAGCTGCGGCAGGGCCGCGACTTCGCTGAGCAGTTGTTCGGAATGCACGTCTGACATGGCGGCTATTGTGGCGCGCGCCATGCGGCCCTGGCGGGCGCCTGCGCGCAAACCCCGACACCGACTGGAACGGAATGTGCTGAAGATTGGGTACGGGCGCGAGGAGCGCCCGTGGTTTTCACACATACCTACTCGGGAAATCTCATGAAAGAAAACAACAACAGACGCGTCGTCTGGTGGCCTCTCACATCCGTCGCGCTTTCGCTGAGCCTGGCGGCCTGCGGCGGCGGCTCCGGCAACAACGATGCGCAGAACACGGCGGCCGCCCTCGCGGCCATCGCTGCAATCAATGCCGCCAACCAGCCGGCGCCTGCGCCTGCGCCGGCCGCACCCGATACGGGTTGCCTGATCCCGAGTGGCAATTCGTCCGTGGTAGTCGGCTCCGGCGATGCCGGCGACCCTGCCGCCCCGGAACCGGCTTCAGGCTACGCGCCCGGTCACAAGCTGGTGTACGCCAAGAACTACATGGTGGTCGCCAACCACCCGCTGGCCACACGAGCCGGCTGCGACATCCTCAAGGCCGGCGGCAGCGCAGTCGATGCCGCGGTCGCGGTGCAGGCCGTGCTCGGACTGGTCGAGCCGCAGTCGAGCGGCCTGGGCGGCGGCGCCTTCATGCTTCACTACGACGCGGCGACCAAGAAGGTGCAGGCCTACGACGGCCGCGAGACCGCGCCGGCCGCCGCCAACGAGAACTACCTGCGCTACATCGACCCGACCGGCGCCGACACCACGCAGCCCAAGCCCGGCGGCGCGCGCGCCAGCGGCCGCTCCATCGGCACGCCAGGTGCGGTGCGCATGCTCGACATCGCCTACAAGGACCACGGCAAGCTACCTTGGAAGGACCTCTTCAGCTACGGCATAACGCTCGCATCCGACGGCTTCTCGATCGGCGGGCGCATGGCAGCCGCCATCTCCGCTTCGGCCACCAGCCTCAAGCGTGACACCGAGGCTACGGCCTACTTCCTGAATGCCGACGGCACCCCAAAGGCGTTGGGCACGAAGATCAAGAACCCGGCATACGCGAAGACGCTCAACGCCATTGCCAGCCAGGGCGCCGATGCCTTCTATACAGGCGACATCGCGCAGGGCATCGTCGACAAGATCGGCATCACGACCGCTGCGAACGACGGCTCGGCCATCACGCCCGGCATGACCACGATGGCCGATCTGGCCAATTACAAGGCCAAGCGGCGAGACCCGGTCTGCGGCACCTACCGCGACTACTACGTTTGCAGCATGTCGCCGCCGTCGTCCGGCGGCATCGCCGTGGTGGCAAGCCTGGGCATCCTCGAAACCTTCAATCTGGGACTGTACAAGCCGACCGCCATCGACATCGAGGGCGGCAAGCCCACCGTGATGGGCGTGCACCTGGTGAGCGAGGCCGAGCGCCTGGCCTACGCCGACCGCGACAAGTACGTGGCCGATACCGACTTCGTTCCACTCCCCGGAGGCTCCGTCGACACGATGATCAATAAGCCCTACCTGCAGGGCCGCGCAAGCCTCATCAGCCTGACAAAGAGCATGGGCCTGGCGAAAGCTGGCGACCTCGGCTCGGTGCCGCTGGGCATCGACAAGACCGAGGAGCACGGCACCACACACTTCACCATCGTCGACAAGCAGGGCAACGTGGTCTCTATGACCACCACGGTGGAGTCCACGCTCGGCTCGTATCACATGACTCAGGGCTTCATGCTGAACAACCAGCTGACCGACTTTGCGTCCAACCCCGACGACACCAGCGTGACTCCGAGCGTCAAGGTAGCGAACCGCGTAGCGCCGGGCAAGCGCCCGCGCAGCACGATGGCGCCGACGCTGGTGTTCAGGAAGAACACCGACGGCAGCATGGGCGAGTTCGTCATGGGCACGGGCTCTCCAGGCGGCGGGACCATCATCCAGTACGTGGTCAAGACGCTGGTGGGCGCGCTCGACTGGGGTCTGGATGCGCAGCAGGCCACGTCGCTGGTCGACTTCGGCGCCACCAACTCCCCCGCCACCTCGGGCGCCACCTACAGTGCCACCAACGTGGGCGGAGAGCATCCCAACGTGAATACCGGCAACAACGGCAACGACGACCCGCTGATCGTCGGCCTGCGCGCCCTGGGTCACACCGTGAACTTCGGTGCCCAGTCGAGTGGCGTGAGTACCGTGATCCGCACCAACGTCGGCGGCAAACCGGTCCTGACCGGCGGTGCCGACCCACGGCGCGAAGGCATCGTGCTGGGCGACACCTTCACGCCCTGAGGTTCCGCAGGGCCCTTGCGGCCCTGAGGGCTCCCCTGCTAGTTACTTCGCGAGCTCGCTGACCAGGCGATACAGGAACTCGCGTCCGTCGTACAGGCGCTGGATCTCGATGCGCTCGTCCAGCCCGTGGGAGCGCGCGTCGGAGGGCTCGACGAAGAGGCCGCTCACGCCGTACATCGGGATGCCGGCGTTGCGCATGAACCGGCTGTCGGTGGCGCCGGTGCTCATGGCGGGAATGACGGGTACGCCGGGCCACATCTGCTGGGTGATCGACTCCACCGTCTTGACGAGGTCGCCGTTCAGCGGCGAGGCAGGGCTGCGCAGCGGCTTGCCCATGTTGCGCACCACGATCTTGTCGTTGCCCACGGCCTGGGTCAGCTGGCGCTCGACCTCGTCCGGATCGTCGTGCGGCAGGATGCGGCAGTTGACCGTGGCCTTGGCCGACTGCGGCAGCGCGTTCTCGGCGTGGCCGGCCTGCACCATCGTCGCCACGCAGGTGGTGCGGAACTGGGCGTTGTAGGCCGGGTTGGCCGACATGCGCTCGATCACCGACGGGTCGGGGTTGCCGCTGCCCACGGCGCGCATGTCGTCGGCGAGCTGGCCTGTGGCGAAGGGTGCGCTGCGCGCGAAGTAGGTCTTGGTGACGTCGGCGAGCTTCACCGGGAAGCTGTAGTTGCCGAGCCGCTCCAGCGCGGCCGAGAGTGCGTAGATGGGGTTGGTCCTTGTCGGCACCGAGCTGTGCCCGCCCACGTCGCGCGCCTCCAGCATGTAGGTGGTGTACATCTTCTCGGCCACCTGCATGCGGTGCAGGTTGGGCTTGCCGCCGCGCAGCTCGCCGCCGCCGCCTTCGTTGATGCCGAACTCGGCCTGCAGCAATTCGGGCTTGTTGTTGATGAGCCAGAAGGCGCCGTTGCTCAGCGCGTCGCCGCGCTCCTCGTCGGCGGTCAGCGCGAGGATGACGTCGCGCCTCGGCTTGAAGCCCTCCTGCTTCAGCTGGCCCACCACGGAGACCAGCGCCGCGGCCATGGCCTTGTCGTCGATGGCGCCGCGCGCGGTGAAGTAGCCGCCGGTCTCCTGCAGCTTGAAGGGATCGGTCTTCCAGTCCTCGCGCCGGGCCTCGACCACGTCGATGTGGGCCAGCAGCAGCAGCGGCTTCTTGCTGCCGTCGCCCTTGAAGCGCAGCACGAGGTTGCCCTTCTTGGGGAAGGGCTCGAATATCTGGATGTCGCCGGGAGCGAAACCCGCTTCGATCAGACGCTTCTCCATGGCCCGCGCCGCCGCGGTGTTGTCGCCGACCGAGTGGGTGGTGTTGATCTCGATCAGCTCTTTATAGATGTCGTGGAAACGCTGCTGCTGCGGCGTGAGCGACTGCGGCGTCTGCGGCTGCGCCGCGGCGGAGGTCATGCCGCAGATGCCGCAAAGCGCCAGCGAGAAGGCGAGCACGGTCTTGGCGGCATGGAAGGTCTGCATCCTCATGGGTTCTCTCTCTCCGGTGGTTGTCGTCCGGTCAGCATAGCAAGCGCCGCGTGCGAACACGGGCACACTCGCGACCATGCAATCCAGCCAATCGAAGCAGTGGGACATCTTCTGCAAGATCATCGACAACCACGGAGACCTCGGCGTCTGCTGGCGCCTGGCTCGCCAGTTGGCCGCCCTGGGCGAACGCGTGCGGCTGTGGATCGACGACGCGGCGGCGCTGGGCTGGATGGCGCCCGATGCGCGCACCGGCCGCGACGGCGTGGAGGTGATCGACTGGCTGGACGCCGCCTCGCTTCGGGCAGCCGTCGCAGGACCGGCGCCCGACGTGCTGATCGAAGCCTTCGGCTGCGACCCGGCGCCGGAGCTGATCGCCCGTTTTGCCGAGGGGCCGGGCCTGGCTTGGATCAATCTCGAATACCTCTCGGCCGAACCGTATGTCGAGCGGCTGCATGGCCTGCCCTCACCCGTCTTCAAGGGGCCTGGCTCGGGCCTGACGAAGCACTTCTTCTACCCGGGGTTCACGCCCGCCACGGGAGGGCTGCTGAGAGAACCCGACCTGATGGAGCGCAGGACCGCCTTCGACCGCGCTCAGTGGCTGGCGGCCCGGCAGATCCCGTGGCGCGATGGCGAGCGCCTCGTCTCCCTCTTCTGCTACGAGCCCGCCGCGCTGGCCAACCTGCTGGAGCGGCTCGCCGCGTCCGGCCAACCCACTCGCCTGCTGGTGACGGCGGGCCGCGCCGCGCAGGCGGTCCGGGCCCTGCGGGGAAGCGCGCCGGTGCCGGACGACCGCGGCGCGCTATCAATTTCATACCTGCCTTATCTCACCCAGCCCGACTTCGACCACCTGCTGTGGTCCTGCGACCTGAACTTCGTGCGCGGCGAGGATTCGCTCGTGCGCGCGCTGTGGGCGGGCGCGCCGCTGGTCTGGCAGATCTACCCGCAGGACGACGACGCCCACCACGAGAAGCTGAACGCCTGGCTCGACTGGATCGGCGCCCCGCCCTCCCTGCGGCTTTTTCACCACGCCTGGAACGGCTTCGGCAATGCGCCGCTGCCCGAGCCGGAAATGCAGGGCCCCTGGCTGCAAACCGCCCTGGAGGCGCGCGCCCGGCTGCTCGCGCAGGACGACCTGGTGACCCAACTGCGGGAATTCGTCACCCAAAAAAGCTAAAATAGTGGGCTTTGCGGATTTCGACCCGGATTTCACCGATCCGGAATGTCTTTCGCTAAACCTGCCGCGGGACATGTACCGCGGGGCCAGCCGACTTGGCAGACGTCCGGACAAGCATCGCGACGACGACCGAACGGCAACCGAAGGCCCCGTGCACCGAGCGGCCAACATCCAGAGACCCTGTTATGAAAATCGCTCAAGAAATCCGCGCCGGCAACGTCATCATGCACGGCAAGGACCCGATGGTCGTCCTCAAGACCGAATACAGCCGCGGCGGCCGCAACTCCGCCACCGTGCGCATGAAGATGAAGAGCCTGATCGCCAACTTCAACACCGAAGTGGTCTTCAAGGCCGACGACAAGATCGACCAGATCGTGCTCGACAAGAAGGAGTGCACCTACTCCTACTTCGCAGACCCGATGTACGTCTGCATGGACACCGAATACAACCAGTACGAAGTCGAAGCCGAGAACATGGGCGACGCCCTGAACTACCTCGAAGACGGCATGGCCGTCGAAGTGGTGTTCTACGAAGGCAAGGCCATCTCGGTCGAACTGCCCACCAGCGTCGAGCGCGAAGTCACCTGGACCGAGCCGGCCGTCAAGGGCGACACCTCGGGCAAGGTCATGAAGCCTGCCAAGATCTCCACCGGCTTCGAAGTGCCCGTTCCCCTGTTCGTCTCGCAGGGCGACCGCATCGAAATCGATACGCGCACCGGCGAATACCGCAAGCGCGTCTGAGCGCCGGTCCAACCGGTCGACCACCACCCCGAAAGAGGCTCCGCAAGGAGCCTTTTTCGTTTCCGGCCCATGACGGGCATGATGGTTGCGACACTGCACAATCAACCCGGTCAATCAGTCCGCTTTCCCATGAACAACACGCACAACCTTCACGACAAGCGCCTGGCCGACGCCTGGGCCACGCTCCACGCCCATGCGGACCAAGGCCTCCCGCTCGACCCCGATCCCTCGCGCATCGCCTTCGCCGATCCCGAGTTCCTGCTGCGCCGCGAAACGCGCGGCATCCGCATGCAGCTCGAACTGATGAAGCCCGACATCGAGCAGCGCGCCCACGGCATCGAGAACACGGTGGTGGTCTTCGGCAGCGCGCGCTTCCGCAGCGAGGAAGACGCCTCGGCCATGATCGCGCAGGCCGATCTCAGCGGCGACACGGTCGCGTCCGAGCGCTGGCGCCGGCTGGCGCGCAACTCGCACTACTACGAGAAGGCGCGCGCATTCGGCAAGCTGGTGGCCCAGTACAGCAACGACAAGGAGCCGCAGGACAAGCTCTTCATCTGCACCGGCGGCGGCCCCGGCATCATGCAGGCGGCCAACCGCGGCGCACACGAAGGCGGCGGGCTTTCGGTGGGCCTGGCCATCGCGCTGCCGATGGAAGAGGAAGCCAACCCGTACGTCACGCCCGCTCTGAGCTTCAAGTTCCACTACTTCGCCATCCGCAAGATGCACTTCATGATGCGCGCGAAGGCACTGGTGGCGTTCCCCGGCGGCTTCGGCACGCTGGACGAACTGTTCGAGGTGATCACGCTGGTTCAGACCAAGAAGTCGAAGCCGGTGCCGATCGTGCTCTTCGGCTCCGACTACTGGAAGCGGCTGATCGACTTCGACTTCCTCGTCGACGAAGGCGTGATCTCGCCGGGCGACGTGAAGCTCTTCGAGTACGTCGACGCGCCGGAAGACGCTTGGGGCGCGATCAAGCGCTTCTACAAGCTCTGACCCGTCAGCTCAGTCGGCGCCGTCGTCCTCGGCGGGGTGCAGCGCCTGCTCCAGGAACTTCGTGAGCGCCCGAGCGCGGCGCTTGCGCTCCGCCGCGCTGGTCTGGCCCATCGCGACCGAGTCGTCGGCCACGCCGTGCAGCGCATTGAAGAGGATCACGGCCGTGAGGGCCGGATCTTCCACGTCCCAGAAGCCGGCGCCATCGCCCTGCCTGAGCAGCGCGACCAGCTGCGTGATGACCGCGTTGTCGTTGCGCATGCGGCGGTCTTCGGGCCGGTACTCGTGGAACACCACGTCGTGCAGCGCGACGTTGTCCAGGTAGGTTTCTAGCCCCGTTTCCACCCAGGCCTTCAGGCGCGCGTGGTAGTTGTCGGGCCGATGCCGGTCCATGGCCTCCTGCAGCCGCGTGCAGAAGGTGTCGACGAAGCGCTGCTGCAGCGCGCCGAGCAGCGCCTCCTTCGACGGGAAATACAGATAGAACGTGCCCTTGGCCACCTGCGCACCGGCCGCGATCTCGTCGATGCTGGTGGCGGCGATGCCTTTATCGATGAAGAGGCGCTCGGCGGCATCCATCAGCGCGCCGGCGCGTGTCTCGGGGGCCTTGGTGCGACGGCGCGGCGCGCCTTCTCCTTCGGGGGATGTGGGAGTCGTGCCGGTGCCGTCGCTCGTTGCCATCTGCTGCCTCAGGAAACAACCGCCACGGCCGCGCGGGCCGAGCGGATCGCCGCGCGCACGGCGGCCAGGTCGAAACGCAGGCCGCGGGGCTCCATCACGCGCTCGCCGATCCAGACGAGTGCATCGTCGGCATCGGCGAAGGTACTGGCAGGCACGCCGAAGAGTTTCTCGACATTCATCTTGCGCATTTTCTCGTACTGATCGGCGGGCACCACGCTCGCCATGCCCATCATATGGCGGCGGATGTCGGCACCGCGCTCCTGCAGCCACTGCTTGGCGCTCTGCGCGCTCCCCTCGGGATGGACCAGCGCATCGGCGTCCGAGAACACCCGCAGCGATGCGAAGGGTTCGCCGCGGTCGAGCCAGCGGTTCTAGTCGTCGGTGAAGGCGCGCATGCCCTCGATTGTCTGCAGCCCCGCCGAAACGCTGATGACGAGGGGCCATTGACTGAGTTCGTGATGGATCATGGAAAGCTCCTTGGAAAAAACTGGACGAAGGCGCGTGCGAAGGCGCAACAGCGGCACATGGGCGGCGGGCATGGTGGAACCGCCCTCAGGTCGCGCGCACAGGCAGGGCAGCGGCGCGGGGCCTCACACACAGGAGCAGGCCCGCGGCCAGCAGGCCCACGATGCCGGCGCAGGCCACGGCAGCATGGAAGCCGCCGGCCAGCGCTGCAGCCAGAAGATCGCGAGCAACGGATGCATCGAGCGCGCCCAGCGCGCTCAGCTCGTGCCGCGCGACCGCCGCAACCGCTGCTTGTCGGGCGCCGGGCAGGCCTGCCTGCGCCAGCGCATCCGCCAGCAGCGAGGTGGCGCGCGTGCTCATCAGCGTTCCGAGCAGTGCAATGCCAATCAGCATGCCGGCCTGGCGCAGCGCGTTCATCGTGGCCGAGGCCATGCCGGAGCGCTGTGCCGGCACCAGCGCCATCACCGCCGTGCTGGTGGCCGGCACGGCAAGGCCGGTGCCTGCGCCGAGGAACACGAACACAAGAGCCAGGAAGGCGTAGGGCGTGCCGGCGGAGAACAGCGTCAGCAGCAGCATCGCGCCGCCGATGAGTCCATAGCCGGCGATCATCAGCGTGTGCACGTCGAAGCGCCTTGCCAGGCGGCCGAACTGCGAGGCGACGATGCCGGTCGCGACGAACTGCGGCACCAGCCGCCAGCCCGTGTCGCTGGGTGACCAGCCCTGCACCTGCTGCAGGAACAGCGAGAAGAAGAACAGGCTGGCATAAGCCGAGAACCCGAGCACGAACGAAGCGAAGTTGGCGACCGAGAAGCGCGCGTCGCGGAACAGCCCCAGGGGCAGCAGCGGCCGCGCCACGCGCGCCTCCACCATCAGGAAGAGCGCCAGGCCGATGGCAGCCGCAACCAGCGCGCTCGCCGCCTGCACCGAGCTCCAGCCGTACTCGCCCGCCACGATCAGCCCGTAGGTCAGCGCACCGAGCCACAGCACGCTGAGCACCTGTCCCGCCGGGTCGAGCGCCGCGTGTTCGGGGTGCGACGTCTCGCGGATGCCCCAGAGGCCCAGCCCCACCGTCAGCACGCCGATCGGGATGTTGATGAGGAAGATGCTCTGCCAGCCCGCGTGGTCCACCAGCAACCCGCCGAGCAGCGGCCCGAGGATCAGCGACAGCGCCGTGAAGGAAGACCAGCCGCCGATGACCCGGGCCCGTTCGGCCGGATCCGGAAACGCATGCGCCAGCAGCGACAGCGCACCCGGGATCATCAAAGCGCCGGCGACGCCCTGCACCGCCCTGCCCGCCAGCAGCGTCGGCAGGCTCCCGGCCATCGCGCACATCGCCGAACCCAGCGTGAACACGGCCACGCCAGCCAGCCATGCGCGCTTGCGGCCGTAGCGGTCGCCCAGCGGGCCGGCCGACAGCATGAAGGCCGAGAGGCACAGGGCGTAGATGTCGATCACCCACTGCAGGCCGGCGAGGTCGGTGGAAAGCGCGCGCTGCAGCGTGGGCAGCGCGACGTTGACGATGCTCACGTCGAGCGTGGCGATGAAGCTGCCGAGATACACCGCGGCAATCAGCGCGAGGCGGCGGCGCGGATCGGCCGCTGCCTGGGCCCGAAGAGGAGAGTTCATGGACGCCTTCAAGGTCGTTGAAGAAGGCGCCGATACTGACTTCAGGTCAGTAAATTGTCAATCAGATGAGAATTATTCTTATCTGAAACATGGCTTTCACGCTGCCGTCAAACCTTCAGCCCCCAGGTCGCTCTAGCCCCCACCGCCACGACACCGCCCACCACCCAGAACACGCCGGCGATGCCGATCAGCGCGCCGAGCGAGCCGAACAGCATCGGCATCGCCACGCTCGACGCGTTGATGGTCATGAGCCGAAGCCCCAGCGCCTCGCCGTGTCGGGCGTGCGGCGTGATCTGGTGGAGCATGCTCATCACCATCGGCTGCACCGCGCCCAGCGCGAAGCCGAGCACCACCGAGCAGATGCCCATGGTCCAGGCCGAGTCCAGCAGCGGGTAGACCGCGAAGACCAGCGCCGTGACCGCTGTCGACGCGAGGATCACGTTGCGCTCCGATGCGCGCGAGGCGATCACCGGCAGGATCACGCGGATCGCCGCCGCCGCGATGGCGAAGGCGCCGAGGATCGAGCCGATCACCGAGGCGCTGATGCCCCGGTCGTGGCCCAGGATCGGCAGCACGAAGGCGTGCACGTCCCAGCTCGACGACTGCAGCCAGTTCACGAACAGGAGGCGCCGGAACATCGGCTCGCGCAGCAGGTCCCAGGCGCGCGTCGGCGCGGCACCCGCCACCGGCGGCGCGGGCGGCTGCTCGTGGGCACCCCGCGCGAGCAGCCAGCAAAGAATGGGCAGCGCCGCCATCACGCCGAAGGAGATGCGAAAGGCCAGCATGTCGGCAGGCGCGCGGCCCGCATGGTCGATCAGCATCCCCGCCAGGAAGGGCCCGACGAAATTGGCCACGGCCGGCGCGATGGCCAGCCAGCTGAACACGCGCTTGAGCTGCGTCGGGTTGGTGGCCGAGCGGCCCACGTGCCGCTGCAGCGCGATCACCGTCGCGCCGGTGGCGCCGCCGGTCAGCAGCGCCGCCAGGCACATGACCGGGAACACCGGGAAGATCACCACCAGCCCGGCGCCCACGACCGCGGCGACCACCGACAGCCACAACGGCCGCTTGAAGCCATGCCGGTCGGCGAAGCGGCCCGCCGGCAGCGCGAGGAAGACCTGGGTCAGCGCGAACAGCGAGATCAGCACGCCGACCGCGGCTGCGCTGTAGCCCTGTTGAAGCGCCAGCAGCGGCGTGGCGAGCCGCATGCCGGCCATGGTCGCGTGCAGGCACACCTGGGCGCCGATCACACGCAGCAGTTCGGAACCTTTCACGGGGAGTTCTCGCCCTCTTCTTTCTCGTTGTTGTCGGCGTCGGTGCCGGAGGCGGTGGGCGGCAGCAGCGCCTGGGCCTGCGCCTCGGGCAGTGCCTCGACCTTGCGCAGCGCCAGGCGCATCTGCCGGGCGCGCGTGTCGGCCTTGTCGATGGTGTCGGAGGCCTTGGCCACCTGCTCCTTGATGCGGGCGACCCATTCGCCGTAGCGCTCGAACTCGGTCTTGACCGCGCCCAGCACCTTCCAGACCTCGGACGCCTGCCGCTCCAGCGCCAGCGTGCGGAAGCCCATGTGGAGGCTGTTGAGCATCGCCAGCAGGGTGGTCGGGCCGGCCAGCGTCACGCGGTGCTGGCGTTGCAGCGCGTCCATCAGGCCGGGACGGCGCAGCACTTCAGCGTAGAGGCTCTCCACCGGCAGGAACAGGATCGCGAAATCTGTCGTGTGCGGGGCCGCAAGATAGTTGTCGGCGATGGATTTGGCCTCGGTGCGGATGCGCGCCTCCAGTGCCTTCGCCGCGAGCTCGACGCCCGCCGCGTCGGCGCGCTCGTGCGCGTCGATGAGCCGCTCGTAGTCGTCGCGCGGGAACTTGGCATCGATAGGCAGCCATACCGGTGCGCCGTCGTCGCCGCGGCCCGGGAAGCGGATGGCGAAATCCACGCGCTGCCCGCTGCGCGGCTTGGTCTCGACCTGCCTGGCGTACTGGTCGGCCGTGAGCACCTGCTCGAGCAGCGCCTCGAGCTGCACCTCGCCGAACATCCCGCGCGTCTTCACGTTGGTCAGCACGCGCTGCAGGCTGCCGACGCCCACCGCCAGCGTCTGCATCTCGCCCAGGCCCTTGTGCACCTGCTCGAGCCGCTCGGCCACCTGCCTGAAGCTTTCGCCGAGACGCGCCTCCAGCGTGGTCTGCAGTTTCTCGTCGACGGTCTTGCGCATCTCGTCGAGCTTGGCGGCATTGGTCTGCTGCAGCTGTGCAAGCTGCGCCTCCATGGTGGCGCGCACTTCCGAAAGCCGCCGCGCGTTCGATTCGCTCAGCCCCTGCAGCTGGTTGTTGAGCGTATCGGCCAGCGTCTTCTGCAGCGAGGCGAGCTGCAGCGCGAAGGCGTCGAGCTGCGCGTTCTGCGTGCGCGTGGCCTCGGCGCCCTGCTGCACCAGCGCCTGCTGGAAGGTGGCGAAGGCCTGTGTGGTCTCCTGCCGCGCGCCGCGCGAGCTTTCCGCGATCTCGCGGCGCAGTTCGCGCTCGGTGCGCTCGTTGGCCGCGCCCAGCGTGGCCAGCATGCGAGTCAGGTCGGCGTTGTCGGGCGGAGGCGGCCGGCGCGCGAGCAGCCAGATCACCAGCACGAGCTGGATGAGTGCGAGTACTCCGAGTCCGACAAGGATCAGCGATGGGTCCAAGGTCCGCGTGCGCCCTCTTCTTCTGCTTGCTTAGTTGCCGGCCGCCGGAACCGGCGTCACGGGCGTCAGCGGGCCCTTGCCGCCGAAGTACGCGATCAGGTTGTCCGCCGCGAGGTCGGCCATGGCGCGGCGCGTGGGCACGGTGGCGCTGGCGATGTGCGGCGTGAGCACCACGTTGGGCACGGTCAGCAGGTCGGGATGCACCTTGGGCTCGCCCTCGAACACGTCGAGGCCGGCGGCGGCGATGCGCTTCTCGCGCAGCGCGACGGCAAGCGCCGCGTCGTCGACGATGCCGCCGCGCGCGATGTTGACGAGCGTGGCGGTCGGCTTCATCAGCGCGATCTCGGACGCGCCGATGGTGTGGTGCGACGCTGGCGAATAAGGCACCACCAGCACCACGTGGTCGGCGGTCTTCAGCAGCTCTTCCTTGCTCAGGTAGCTGGCCTTGCATTCGGCCTCGAGCGCAGCGTCGAGCCTGGAGCGGTTGTGATAGACCACCTTCATGCCGAAGCCGTGCGCGCCGCGCTTGGCGATGCCCTGCCCGATGCGGCCCATGCCGATGATGCCGAGCGTGGAACCATGGATGTCGGAGCCCGCGAACATGTCGTAGCTCCACTTCTGCCACTTGCCTGCGCGCAGGAAGTGTTCGCTCTCGGCGATGCGGCGCGCCGTGGCCATCAGCAGCGCGAAGCCGAAGTCGGCCGTGGTCTCGGTCAGCACGTCGGGCGCGTTGGTGCCGAGCACGCCGTGCGCGGCCATCGCGTCGACGTCGAAGTTGTTGTAGCCCACCGCCATGTTGGCGCAAATCTTCAGGTCGGGGCAGGCGTCGAGCACCGCGGCGTCGATGCGCTCGCTGCCGGTGGTGAAGGCGCCCTGCTTGCCCTGCAGCTTCGCGATCAGCTGCTCCTTGCTCCAGCTCTCGTCGGCCTGGTTCGACTCGACCTCGAAATGCTGCGACAGGCGCTCGATGGTCTCGGGAAAGATCGCGCGCGCGACCAGGATCTTGGGCTTGCTCATGATTTGTTTGTCTCTCAGCGGAAGAAGAGGAAGGTGGACAGGACGAACAGCGGGACCAGGATGGCGCACGACCACGCCATGTAGCCGAAGAAGCTCGGCATGCGCACGCCGCGGCTCTCGGCGATGGCCTTGACCATGAGGTTCGGCGCGTTGCCGATGTAGGTGTTGGCGCCCATGAACACGGCGCCCGCGGAGATGGCGGCCAGCGTGCCGGCGTAGGTGGTCATGAGCGCCGCCGGGTCGCCGCCCGCCGTGTTGAAGAACACGAGGTAGGTCGGCGCGTTGTCCAGGAAGGAGCTCAGCACGCCCGTGGCCCAGAAGTACATCGCCGGATCGGGCTGGCCGTCGGCACGGGTCACGGCCGAGACGATGGCGCCGAACGGCCCTTGCGTACCCGCCTTGAGCATCGCGATCACCGGGATGATGGTCAGGAAGATGCCCGCGAAGAGCTTGGCCACCTCGGCCATCGGGCCCCATTCGAACTGGTTGTCGGCATGCACCTTGGGCGAGGTCAGCTTGTATGAGACCACTGCGATCGCGATCAGCCCGACGTCGCGCACCAGCCCCGGCAGGCCGACCTCGGTGCCGAAGACGTCGAAGACCACCGGCGACTTCCAGAAGCCGCTGAGCAGCACCAGCGCGACCACGCCGCCCAGCAGCCAGAAGTTGGCGGCGCCGTCGAAGCCGATCCGGGGCGTATCGGGCGTGGGGTCGAACGGAAGCACGCCTTCCTTGCGGTGGTAGTGGCGATCGATGAAATAGAACAGCGCCAGCAGCACGGCCAGGATGAAGAGCGTTTCAAACAGGATGTTCTGCGCCGTCCAGAAGAAGCCCACGCCCTTCAGGAAGCCCAGGAACAGCGGCGGATCGCCCAGCGGCGTGAGCGCGCCGCCCGCGTTCGACACGATGAAGATGAAGAACACGATCACGTGCACCTTGTGCACGCGGTCGTCGTTGGCGCGTATGAGCGGCCGGATCAGCAGCATCGAGGCGCCCGTGGTTCCCATGAAGCTCGCGAGCACCGCGCCGATGGCAAGAATGGCCGTGTTCAGCCCCGGCGCGCCGCGCAGGTTGCCGCGGATGTGGATGCCACCCGCCACGGTGAAGAGGGCGGTCAGCAGGATGATGAACGGGATGTACTCGGCCACCAGCGCATGCACGAGTTGCACGCCGGCGAAGCCCACGCCGAAGTTCGCCGCGAAGGGCAGCAGGAATGCCAGAGCCCAGGCAGCCGACACCTTGCCGTAGTGGTGGTGCCAGAAGGCCGGCGCGAGCAGCGGCAGCAGCGCGATCGACAGCAGGATGCCCGCGAAGGGCACGCCCCACAGCGGCGAGAGGCTGCCGCCGTCGAATTCGGCGGCCGAGGCCAGCGCGGGGGACAGGATCAGCGACGCCAGCGCGGCCGCCTTCGGTCGGATCTTCTTTTTCTGCATGGGGGCCGTACCGTACCAGAGAGGTCAGTACAGCCTTCAGGCCGGGGGTTGTTCGATCTCGAACACCTGGCGCAGGTAGGCCAGGTATTTCTCGTCCTCGCACATGTTCTTGGACGGCGTGTCCGACAGCTTGGCCACCGGCTGGCCGTTGCACTCGATCATCTTGATGACGATCTGCAGCGGCTCGTAGCCCAGGTCGTTGGTGAGGTTGGTGCCGATGCCGAAGGCCAGCTGGCAGCGGCCGCGGAACTGCTGGTAGAGCTCGATGGTGCGCGGCACCGTGAGGCCGTCGCTGAAGATCAGCGTCTTGGTGCGCGGGTCGACCCGGTTGGCGATGTAGTGCGCCAGCATGCGCTCGCCCCAGACGAAAGGGTCGCCGCTGTCGTGGCGGGCGCCGTCGAACAGCTTGCAGAAGTACAGGTCGAAGTCGCGCAGGAAGGCGCTCATGCCGTACACGTCGGACAGCGCGATGCCCAGGTCGCCGCGGTACTCGCGGGCCCAGCTCTCGAAGCCGAAGATCTGGCTGTCGCGCAGCCGCGGGCCCAGCGCCTGGCAGGCCTGCAGGTACTCGTGCGCCATGGTGCCCAGCGGGATCATGCCGAGCTTCATGGCGTAGAGCACGTTGCTGGTGCCCGCCAGCTGCGGCAGCCGTGCGCCCGGAGGCGCCTGCACCGGCGGCGAGGTGACGGCGCCCAGCCGTGCGGCCGCCGTGCGCAGCACCTCTTCGTGCCAGTCCTTGGAGAAGCGCCGACGCGTGCCGTAGTCGGCGATCTTCAGGTCGCCGAGGCCGGCTTCCTGCAGCTGGCCCAGCTTGGTCTCGAGGCGGCGGCGGCCTTCCTCGAAGTCGGGCTTCTTCTGCGTGTTGCGGAAATAGACCTCGTTGACGATGGCCAGCACCGGGATCTCGAACAGGATGGTGTGCAGCCACGGCCCCTTGATGCGGATCTCGAGCTCGCCCGAGGGCTGGGGAATGATGTTGATGTACTTCTCGTTGAGCCTGAAGAGCCCGAGGAAGTCGACGAAGTCGCTCTTGATGAAGCGCATGGAGCGCAGGTAGGCCAGCTCGGCATCGCGGAACTGCAGCGAGCACAGCCCGCGCACCTCCTCGCGGATCTGCCCGGCGAACTGCGCCAGGTCGACGCCGGGGTTGCGGCACTTGAAGCGGTACTCGACCCGTGCCCCCGGAAAGTGATGCAGGACCACCTGCATCATCGTGAACTTGTAGAGGTCGGTGTCGAGCAGGCTGTGGATGATCATGGTGCTGTGCGCGTTGTCTCAAACTTTCGGCGGCCGTTCGATTATCACGGGACGCGTCGGCGTCTGCCTACGGGGTCCGAACAGCACGTCCTACCGTCAGGGCGAATCGTTGAAGCCACATTGCTTTCACGGCGGCGGACACAGCCCGCCGGATCAACAGTCCCAAAGGAGATTCGCATGAACAAGGACACCATCGAAGGCAACTGGAAGCAGCTCAAGGGCAAGGTCAAGGAGCAGTGGGGCAAGCTCACCGACGACGACTTCGACGTCATCGCCGGCAAGCGCGACCAGCTGCTCGGCCGCATCCAGGAACGCCACGGCATCAGCCGCGACGAGGCCGAGAAACAGGTCAAGGACTGGGAGTCGCGCGACGGCCGTACGCCCGACTCGCTCTGGTTCGAGCGCTATTGAGCGCCCCCCTCCCCTGCTTGCAGCCGAATTCAAATCACCTCGAAGGAGAACTCCCATGAAAAAACACCTTCTCATGCTGGCCCTCGCATCCACCTGCTTCGTGGCCACCCAGGCCAGTGCAATGACCAAGGACGAGTACAAGGTCGCCAAGGAAAAGATCGAAGCCGATTACAAGGTCGCCAAGACCCAGTGCGACACCATGAAGGACAACGCCAAGGATGTCTGCATGAAGGAAGCCAAGGGCAAGGAAAACGTTGCCAAGGCCGAACTCGAGCAGCAGTACAAGCCCAGCGACAGCAACTCCCGCAAGGTCGCCGAGGAAAAGGTGAAGGCCAACTATGAAGTCGCCAAGGAAAAGTGCGACGACCAGAAGGGCGAAGCCAAGACCGCTTGCGAGAAGCAGGCCAAGGCTGACGAAGCTCAAGGCAAGGCCGACATCAAGGCCATGAAGAAGAGCATGTAAGCCCCTTCCAGGCTTGCCAGCAAAGACGGCGCCCTCGGGCGCCGTCTTTCTTTTTTCTCAGGGGGATTCGGCCCGAAGGGCGTCAGGCCTTGAGCGAGTCGACCACCCGCTGCAAGGCCTCGGGCAGCGGCACCGGGCGCTGCGTGGCGCGGTCCACATAGACGTGCACGAAGTGGCCCTGCGCCGCGGCGGTGTCGGAGCCTTCGGCGAACAGGGCGATCTCGTAGCGCACGCTCGAGCGGCCCGCCTGGGCGACCCGCACACCCGCTTCCACCGTCTGGGGGAAGGCGACAGGCGCGAAGTAGTTGCACTGGGTCTCCACCACGAAGCCGATGGTCTGGCCATCGTGGATGTCGAGGGCGCCCCGCTCGATCAGCAGGGCATTCACCGCCGTGTCGAACCAGCTGTAGTAGACGACGTTGTTGACGTGGCCGTACATGTCGTTGTCGGCCCAGCGCGTCGGGATGCTGCGGAATGCGCGGTAGCCGCTGCGCGCATGGGGGGTGGGTTTGGTGGTCGGGGCGCTCATCGCGCGGCATTCTGCCAGCGGCCTGCACGGGAAGGCGGAACCTTCGCGACCTCCCGCGAGAGCACCGGGAACACCGCCGAGGCCGGATTTAGAAGCCCCCTTCTAAATTGCTGCATGGCAGCAAAAACCACTTGATCGCGGGAACCAGCTGCCTATACTTGAGGCCATGCTGCACCGCAACATTGACGGCGAGACAGCGCAAAGTGAACCGACCACTCAATCATCCCTTCTGGAGATCCCAAATGGCCCTGACCGCTGACCAAATCCTCGCCGCTCAAAAAGCAAACCTCGAAACCCTCTTCGGCCTGACCACCAAGGCTTTCGAAGGCGTCGAGAAGCTCGTCGAACTGAACGTGACCGCCTCGAAGGCAGCCCTGGCCGAAGCCCAGAACACCGCCCAGGCCGCCCTGAGCGTGAAGGACGCGCAAGAACTGCTGACGCTGCAAGCCAGCCTGTTCCAGCCCCTGGCCGAGAAGACCGCCGCCTACAGCCGTCACCTGTATGACATCGCCCAAGGCACCGGCGCCGAGTTCACCAAGGCCTTCGAAGCCAAGGCGACCGAAGCCCAGCAAGCCTTCGTCGGTCTGGTCGACAGCGCTTCCAAGAACGCTCCCGCCGGTTCGGAAACCGCCGTTGCCGTCCTGAAGAGCGCCGTGGCCGCCGCCAACAACGCTTTCGAATCGGTCCAGAAGGCCGTCAAGCAAGCCTCGGACGTCGCCGAAGCCAACTTCAACGCCGTGTCGAGCCAGGCCGTCGCCGCCGCCAAGACCGCCACCGCTTCGCGCAAGCGCTAAGCAATCAAGCGACCGACCACCACCAGTTGTCTCCTTGGGTCCTCACGGATCCAATTCAGGGCCTCATCCTCGGATGAGGCCTTTTTTTATGCCTGTTGCGGCCCGGCGGGGGCCGGTTCCGCGGTGTTCCTGGCCTGTGCTTGGCGTCTTCGATAATGAAAGGCTCATCTCAGGAGACTTTTATGCAGATCGACGGCAAGGTTTTTATCGTGACCGGTGGCGCCTCGGGCCTCGGCGAGGGTACGGCGCGCATGCTGGCCGCCAACGGCGGCAAGGTGGTGATCGCCGACATGCAGGCTGAAAAGGGCGAAGCCGTCGCCAAGGAGATCGGCGGCGTGTTCGTCAAGTGCGACGTGAGCCAGGAAGCCGACGGCCAGGCCGCCGTGGCAGCCGCCCTCAAGCTCGGCAAGCTGGTCGGCCTGGTCAACTGTGCCGGCATCGCCCCGGCCGAGAAGACCGTGGGCAAGAACGGCCCGCACGCGCTGGCCACCTTCAGCAAGACCGTCACGGTCAACCTGATCGGCAGCTTCAACATGATCCGGCTCGCCTCCGACGCCATGGGCAGGAACGAGCCCGAAGCCACCGGCGAGCGCGGCGTGCTGATCTCGACCGCTTCCGTGGCTGCCTACGACGGCCAGATCGGCCAGGCCGCCTACAGCGCCTCCAAGGGCGGCGTGGTCGGCATGACCCTGCCGATCGCACGCGACCTCGCGCGCAGCGGCATCCGCAACATGACCATCGCCCCCGGCATCTTCGGCACGCCCATGCTCTTCGGCATGCCGCAGGAAGTGCAGGACGCGCTGGCCGCCAGCGTGCCCTTCCCTTCGCGCCTGGGCACGCCCGAGGACTACGCCAAGCTCGCCAAGCACATCATCGAGAACGACATGCTCAACGGCGAGGTGATCCGCCTGGACGGAGCGATTCGACTGGCTCCCCGCTGAGCCTTCCGGATTCCGGCACCCCGGTGGTGCCGGTGCGGTCCAGGCGCTCGTACTGCGCAATCACCTGGGCCCCCAGCAGCACCAGCGTGGCGGCGATCTCCAGGCTCAGCAGCACCACGATGGCGGTGGTGAGCGAGCCATAGACCACGTTCACCTGCGAGAGCGTCGAGAAGTACCAGATCAGCACCCGCCGCGTGGCCTCCCACAGCAGCGCGGCCGTCACGCCGCCCAGCAGCGCGTGCCGCAGCGACATGCGCCCGGCCGGCATCACGAGGTAGAGCGAGGTCAGCATGAAGATCTCGCCGCCCAGGCCCAGCAGATAAAGCAGCAGCCCCGAGACGCCCGACAGCGACCAGCTGCGCCCCAGCAGGTCGACGCTTTCCTGGCCCACCAGCTGCAGCGCGCCCGACACCAGCGTGACCAGCAGCAGCCCCACGCAGAGGCAGACGATGTAGATGTAGGGCATGGCCACCGACACCAGGAAGTGCCGCTTGTGGTCGGCCTTTCGGTGGTGAAAGATCACCGCCATCGCGCTTTCGAGCACGCTGAAGGCCAGCGAGCTGAAGAAGATCATCGTCACCAGCAGCACCGGCCCCAGCACGTCGCGGTGGTCGAGAAAGCTCGACAGCTCCGCCACGATCGCCTTCGACTGGCCCGGCAGCAGCCATTCGAGATACCGCCCGATGGTGCGCAGCAGCTCGGCCTGCTCGATGACGTGCGACAGCGCGATCACGCTCACGATCAGCAGCGGCACGATGGAAAGCAGCGCGTAGTACGCCACCGCGCCGGCGAGCAGCAGGCCCTGGTTGGCGCGGAACTCCTTGAGGGCTTCCCAGGCGAATCGCAAGGGGTGGCGCAGCAGCGGCGCGGCGTGTTGCAGGGGATTGGGCGTCGTCATGCGTGGATTCCGGTCGCCATTCAGTATGCCGTCCGACCGTGCGGCTTCGGCCGCTTGCGTATGATTTGCCGCTCTTCGCCTACATGACCATCCCCGCTTCATTCATCCAGGAACTCATCGCGCGAGCCGATGTGGTGGAGATCGTCGGCCGCTACGTGCAGCTCAAGAAGGCCGGCGCCAACTTCATGGGGCTGTGCCCCTTCCACGGCGAGAAATCGCCCTCCTTCTCCGTCAGTCCGACCAAGCAGTTCTATCACTGCTTCGGCTGCGGGGCCCATGGCAACGCGATCGGCTTCCTGATGGAGCATGCGGGCATGGGCTTCGTGGAGGCGGTCCACGACCTGGCCGGCCAGTACGGCCTGCAGGTGCCCGAGGACGACGTCTCACCCGCCGAGCGCGCCCGCGCCGCCAGCCAGCGCCAGAAGCAGGCCACCCTGACCGACGTGCTCGAGAAGGCCGGCGAGGCCTACCGCAAGCACCTGCGCAAGGCCCCCGGCGCCATCGAGTACCTGAAGGGCCGGGGCGTCTCCGGCGAGATCGCCAAGCAGTTCGGCATCGGCTATGCGCCGGCGGGCTGGCGCACGCTGGCCAGCGTGTTCCCCGACTATGACGATCCGCTGCTCGCCGAGGCCGGCCTCGTGATCGTCAACAACGAGGAAGGCAAGCTCAGCGAGGAAGAAACCAAGCGCTACGACCGCTTCCGCGACCGCGTGATGTTCCCGATCCGCAACGTGAAGGGCGAATGCATCGGCTTCGGCGGCCGGGTGCTGGGCGACGAGAAGCCCAAGTACCTCAACTCGCCCGAGACGCCGGTGTTCAGCAAGGGCCGCGAGCTCTACGGCCTCTACGAAGCCCGCGCGGCCTTCCGCGACAAGGGCTACGCGCTGGTCACCGAGGGCTACATGGACGTGGTGGCGCTGGCGCAGCTCGGCTTTCCGAACGCGGTGGCCACGCTGGGCACGGCCTGCACGGCCGACCACGTGCAGAAGCTCTTCCGCTTCACAGAGTCGGTGGTCTTCAGCTTCGACGGCGACGCCGCCGGGCGCCGTGCCGCGCGCAAGGCGCTCGACGGCGCCCTGCCCTATGCCACCGACGTGCGCAGCATCAAGTTCCTGTTCCTGCCGGCGGAGCACGACCCCGACAGCTTCATCCGCGAGCACGGCGCCGAGGCTTTCGCCCGCTTCGTGAACGAGGCCACGCCGCTGTCGCGCTTCATGATCGAGGCCGCCCGCGAAGGCTGCGACCTGACCACCGCCGAGGGACGCGCCCACATGACGAGCAATGTGCGCCCGCTCTGGAGCGCCATGCCTGACGGCGCACTCAAGCGGCAGCTGCTGGGAGAGATCGCGACGCTGGTTCAGCTCGACGCATCCGCGCTTTCGGAGCTTTGGGCATCCACGCCCGGTCCGCGCAAGGCGGGCGGCGCTCCGGCGCAGCAGCGGCGCCACGACGAGCCCCCGGGCTATGGCGACGCGGGCGGAGACGACTACTACCCCGACATGCCCCCGCCGCAGGACTACGAGCCTGCGCGCTATGAAAGCGATAGCAAGCCCAGGTTTCAGCAGCGCAAGTTCACGGGCAAGGGCGGCAAGCGCTGGGGCGGCAGGTTCGAGGAGCCGATCGAGCCCCTGCGCGGGCGCGGCGCACCGCCGAGCCGTCCCGACGTGGCGGTGCGGCTGCTGCTGTCGAACATGACCCAGTGGGAAGCGCTGTCGCACGAGCTCCATGTGATGCTGTGCGACCTGCCGGGCCAGCACGGCGCCCTCTTCACCTGGCTCGACAGCCAGCTGCACGAACACGGCGTGCAGCCCTGGGCAGCGCTGCGCGAAGGCCTGCGCGGGCTCGAATTCGAGCCGCTGGCCGAGCGGCTGATGTCCGTCGCCGAAGCCGCGCCCGTTCCCGAGGGCGAGGAAGCGCAGCACCTGGCCGACGCGGCACGCGAATTGGCCAGCGTGCTCGACTTCATGCTCGAGGAACTCTTGAAAAAGCAGGAAAGCGAGGCAATTGCTGCTTTCGGGAAGGATCCGGATGCGCCGGAGCGTTTCAGGGCCATCCAGGCGAGGCGACTCGAATTGCGTGCCAGATTGCGCTCGTCGGGTTCAGAAACTGCTTGAAATTTGCGCAACACGCTATAATGTAGGGCTTCGCAACTGGCGAAATTAGGCAAGAGCGACAGCAGCACCTCCGGGCCGGCCCCCAGCGCAATGCACTCCAACGGTAGATTCCGGCGGAAAGGGCCAATAACCGCAAGGACTGCACACCAAATGTTCGCCCGACATCTTGCCTGTTGAGGAATCACTTCCTCTTTCCCATTTGTTTCCAGTCCGTGCCTGTGCACGGGCTCGGTGGCGCCGTCCGTGCGACGGTGCATCTGTGATTCCGCTTGTCTTTTCTTGTCGTAACGAGGTCGTATGCCCAGTTCAAAGAAGCCTGCTCCTTCACTCGCAAAAAGCGTCGCCACCAAGCCCGCAGCAGAAAAACCGTTGAAAGCCGGCGCGAAACCGGCAACCAAGACGGCCGCCGCCGCATCCAAATCGGCCGCCGCTACGAAAGTGAAAACCGTGCCCACGAAATCGACCTCCCTCGACGATCCCAAGAAGGCAGCCGCTCCGGCCGCCAAGAAGGTCGGCCGCCCGCCCAAGGCCGCCGGCGCCGCCTCGTCCACCACCGGTGCCAAGCGCGGCCGCAAGCCCAAGGCCGACAAGGAAGCCCCCGAGAGCGACGTCGACCTGTCGGACATCGAGGACGACCTGGCGGGTGACGAACCCGCGGTTGCGGCGACCGAAGAGAAGGTCAAGCCGCTTCGCATGAAGATCAGCAAGGCGAAGGAACGCGCCTTGATGAAGGAATTCGGCCTCGACGAGACCGTGCTCTCCGAGGAAGACCTGGCGAAGCGCCGCTCGCGCCTGAAGACCCTGATCACGCTGGGCAAGACCCGCGGCTACCTCACGCACGGCGAAATCTCCGACCACCTGCCCGACAAGCTGGTCGACGCCGAGACCATGGAAGTCGTGGTCACCATGCTCAACGACATGGGCGTGGCCGTGTACGAGCAGACGCCCGACGCCGAGACGCTGCTGCTGAACAACACCGCGCCCACCGCCACCACGGTGGAAGAAGCCGAGGAAGAAGCCGAAGCCGCGCTCTCCACGGTGGACAGCGAATTCGGCCGCACCACCGACCCGGTGCGCATGTACATGCGCGAAATGGGCACGGTCGAGCTGCTGACGCGCGAAGGCGAAATCGAGATCGCCAAGCGCATCGAAGGCGGCCTGATGGCCATGATGGAGGCCATCTCGGCGTCCCCCGCCACCATCGCCGAGATCCTGCGCCTGGCCGGCGAGATCCGTGAAGGCAAGGTCGTCATCTCGACCATCGTCGACGGTTTCTCCAACCCCAACGAGGCCGACGACTACGTGGCCGAGGAAGACTTCGACGAGTTCGACGAGGAAGACGACGACGACGGCAAGGGCGGCTCCAAGGCCCTGACCAAGAAGCTGGAAGAGCTCAAGAACGAGGCCCTCTCGCGCTTCGACCGCATCGCCGAGCTGTTCGAGAAGGTCCACAAGATCTACGACAAGGAAGGCTACGGCACCCCCGCCTACGCCAAGGCCCAGCAGGCCCTGTCGGACGAGCTGATGACCATCCGCTTCACCGCCCGCACCATCGAGAAGCTGTGCGACCTGGTGCGCACGCAGGTGGACGACGTGCGCAAGAAGGAACGCGAACTGCGCCGCATCATCGTGGACAAGTGCGGCTTCCCGCAGGACGAGTTCATCCGCGACTTCAGCGGCTACGACAAGAACGGCAACCGCGTCGCCTCCAACCTGCTGAACCTGAAGTGGGTCGAGAAGCAGGCCGCAGCCGGCAAGCCCTGGAGCGCCGTGCTCGCGCGCAACATCCCGCCGGTCCAGGAACTGCAGCAGAAGCTCGCCGACATCCAGTCGCGCGTGGTGGTGCCGCTGGCCGAGCTGAAGGACATCAACAAGCGCATGAACGAGGGCGAATCGTCCTCGCGCGATGCCAAGAAGGAAATGATCGAGGCCAACCTGCGCCTCGTGATCTCCATCGCCAAGAAGTACACGAACCGCGGCCTGCAGTTCCTGGACCTGATCCAGGAAGGCAACATCGGCCTGATGAAGGCGGTCGACAAGTTCGAATACCGTCGCGGCTACAAATTCTCGACGTATGCAACGTGGTGGATCCGCCAGGCCATCACCCGCTCGATCGCCGACCAGGCGCGCACCATCCGCATCCCGGTGCACATGATCGAGACGATCAACAAGATGAACCGCATCTCGCGCCAGCATCTGCAGGAGTTCGGCTTCGAGCCCGACGCCGGCATCCTGGCCGCGAAGATGGAGATTCCGGAAGACAAGATCCGCAAGATCATGAAGATCGCGAAGGAGCCGATCTCGATGGAAACCCCCATCGGCGACGACGACGATTCGCACCTGGGCGACTTCATCGAGGACAGCAGCAACACGGCCCCGATCGAGGCCGCGATGCAGGCCGGCCTGCGCGACGTGGTCAAGGACATCCTCGACTCGCTCACGCCGCGCGAAGCCAAGGTGCTGCGCATGCGCTTCGGCATCGAGATGAGCACGGACCACACGCTGGAAGAAGTCGGCAAGCAGTTCGACGTGACCCGCGAGCGCATCCGCCAGATCGAGGCGAAGGCCCTGCGCAAGCTCAAGCATCCGTCGCGTTCGGACAAGCTGCGCAGCTTTATTGATACGCTCTGATCCGGTCTCCCGGTATTTCCCCGACGAGGAGGCGCCCGCAAGGGCGCTTTCTTTTTTGGTACTCGCAGTACCTGCGGTACATGCAATAAGAACAATGGAGCAACCCTGACCATGAATCCCGACGCAGACAAACTCTGGCAGGCCCCGCGCTGGGCGCTTGCCGTGCTGCTGGCCGTGCTGGGCATGCTCGGGCCCTTCTCCATCGACACCTACATACCGGCCTTCTCGGGCATCGCGCGCTCCATCGGCGCGACGCCGGCCGAGATGCAGCAGACGCTCTCGGCCTACCTCTTCGGCTTCGCGTTCATGAACCTGTTCCACGGTGCGCTGTCCGACAGTTTCGGCCGCCGCCCCGTGGTGCTTTGGGGCCTGGCGGTGTTCACGCTGGCCTCGCTGGGCTGCGCGCTCTCGCAGAACATCACGCAGCTGGTGCTGTTCCGCGGGCTGCAGGGCCTGTCGACCGGCGCGGGCATCGTGGTCTCGCGCGCGGTGATCCGCGACATGTTCCCGCCGGCCGAGGCGCAGCGGGTGATGAGCCAGGTCACGATCTACTTCGGCGTCGCGCCGGCCATCGCGCCCATCGTGGGCGGCTTCCTCTTCGTGCATGCGGGCTGGCACGCGGTGTTCTGGTTCCTGGTGGCGGTGGGCGTGGTGCTGTTCGCGGCCAACTACAAGCTGCTGCCCGAGACGCTGCACAAGGACCACCGCCAGCCCTTCCAGGTGCGGCACCTGATGCGCGGCTACTGGAGCCTGTGCTCCGACCCGCGCTTTCTGCTGCTGGCCTTCGCCAGCGGCGTGCCCTTCAACGGCATGTTTCTCTACGTGCTGGCCGCGCCGGCCTTCCTGGGCGACCACCTCGCGCTGCAGCCGCAGCAGTTCTTCTGGTTCTTCCTGCTGACCATCGGGGGCATCATGCTCGGCGCGCGCGCCAGCGGGCGCATGGCCGGCAAGGTGGCGCCCAAGCGGCAGATCCGCGACGGCTTCGTCATCATGCTGGCCACCTCGGTGGTCAACGTGGTGGCCAACACCTTCTTCCAGGCGCACGTGGCCTGGGCGCTGTGGCCGCTGGCGGTGTTCGCCTTCGGATGGGCGCTGATGGTGCCGGTGGTCACGCTGCTGGTGCTCGACCTGCACCCCGAGCGCCGCGGCATGGCCTCGTCGCTGCAGGCGGTGATCGGCTCCACCGCCAACGGCATCGTGGCCGGCGCGGTGGCGCCGCTGGTGATGCATTCCACGCTCGCGCTGGCGCTGACCTCCATGGGCATGCTGGGGATCGGCCTCGTCGCCTGGGTGTGGCTGCACGGGCGCTGGCCCGACATCGGGCGGAAGGTGGCGCACGAGGGCTGAGGGCGAGCATGCGCCTCGAGGCCCTCCTCACCCACGCGCGGGCCTGGCTGCCGGGCCGCACCACCGTCGATGCGCGCGAGCGGCTGCGCGCCGTCGTGGGCGCGGGCATCGGCCTGCTGCTCGCCGCACTGCTGTCGCACTGGCTGGCCGGCCCCCTGCATGCATCGGTCTGGCTGATCGCGCCGCTGGGCGCGAGCGCGGTGCTGGTGTTCGCGGTGCCGGCGAGTCCGCTGGCGCAGCCCTGGCCGGTGATCGGCGGCAACACGCTGTCGGCGGTGGTGGGCATCGCGGCGGCCAACTGGATTCCGAGCCCCGAGCTCGCCGCCGCCGTCGCCGTGGCGGGCGCCATCGGCCTGATGTTCAGCGCGCGCTGCCTGCACCCGCCCGGCGGCGCCGCGGCGCTGCTTGCGGTGCTGACGCACACCACGCATTTCTCGTCGGCGCTCTTCCCCTTCTTCACCAACTCGCTGCTGCTGGTGCTGGCGGGCGTGGTCTACAACACGCTGACCGGGCGGCGCTATCCGCACGTGCAGGTGGCGGCGCGCCCGCCGGGCCCGGATGCGCGCTTCAGCCAGGCCGACATCGACGCCGTGCTGGCGCGCTACAACCAGGTGCTCGACATCAGCCGCGACGATCTCGAATCGCTGATCCGCGAGACCGAGCTGGAGTCGTACAAGCGCCGCCTGGGGACGCTGAGCTGCGCCGACATCATGTCGAAGCAGCCCGTCTCGGTGGAGTTCGGCACGCCGCTGCAGGAAGCCTGGGCGCTGATGCACGAGCGCCGCATCAAGGCCCTGCCCGTCACCGACCGCACGCGCCGCGTGGTGGGCATCGTCACGCAGGCCGACTTCTTCCGCCAGCTCGACCTGCAGCACCACGAAGGCATCGCGGCCAGGCTGCGCGACCTGATCCGCGCGACGCGCACCGTGATGTCGAGCAAGCCCGAGGTGGTGGGCCAGATCATGACGCGCCAGGTGCGCGTGGCCAGCGCCGACCGGCCGGTGGTCGACCTGGTGCCGCTCTTCTCCGAGGGTGGGCACCACCACATTCCCATCATCGACGACGAGAAGCGGCTGGCCGGGATGATCACCCAGTCGGATTTCGTGCGCGCCCTCTACCGCGCCGTGCGGCCGGAAAACTGAAGCGAAAGGAGCACGCACATGGCGTGGATCGTGTTGTTCATCGCAGGCCTGCTGGAGACGGGCTGGGCCATCGGCCTCAAGTACACCGAGGGCTTCACCAGGTTCTGGCCGTCGGTGGGCACCGCGATCTCGATGGTGCTCAGCGTGGTGCTGCTGGGCTGGGCGATGCGCTCGCTGCCGGTGGGCACGGCCTATGCGGTGTGGACAGGCATCGGCGCGGTGGGCACCGTGGCGCTGGGCATCGTGCTGTTCGGCGAGCCGGCCAATGCGGCGCGGCTCGCGTGCGTCGCGCTGATCGTGGCCGGCATCGTCGGGCTCAAGTTCACGAGCGCTGCCTGAGCCCCATTCCCGAGCCCTACTCGAGCGTCACGTTCGCCTTCTTCACCAGCGCCGCATAGCGCGCGGCCTCGCTGCGGAAGTAGCTCGCAGCCTGCTCCGATGTCGTCGGCCTGACGACGTTGCCCTGCTTGTCCATCGCCTCGCGCACCTCGGCGCTGTTGAACGCGGCGACCACCGCGTCGTGCACGCGCAGCACATCCGCCGGCTGCATCTTCGCCGGGCCGATCACCGCGAACCAGCCTTCCACCGCGTAGTTGGGCAGGCCCTGCTCGGCGATGGTGGGAATGTCGGGCGCGGCCGGCGATCGCTGGGCGCCGCACAGGCCGATGGCGCGCAGCGCGCCGCTCCTGATGTGCTGCTGCACCGCCGGCAGCGCCACCACGCCCAGCTCGACCTGCCCTCCGATCATGTCGGTCATCATCGGCCCGGTGCCCTTGTACGGGATGTGCCGTGCCTTCACGCCGGCCTCGTCCATGAACATCTCGCCTGCAAGGTGGATGATGGTGCCGTTGCCCGAGGAGGCGTAGTTGTAGGCGCCCGGCTTCGCGCGAAGCAGCGCGACCAGCTCGGGCACGTTCCTCGCCGGCAGCTTCGGGTTGGCCAGCAGCACCAGCGGCGTCGCACCCACCACGCTGATCGGCGTGATGTCGTTGATCGCGTCGAAGGGCATCTTCCTGAACACCGCCGGGTTGATGACGTGGTTGTTCGACACCATGCCCAGCGTGAGCCCGTCCGGCGCCGCCTTGACGATGGCCGCCGCGCCGGTGATGCCGCCCGCGCCTGGCAGGTTGTCGATCACCACCGGCTGGCCGAAGGCCTTGCCCAGCGCGGGCGCTGCGGCGCGCGCGATGGTGTCCACGCCCGAGCCGGCGCTGATCGGCAGGATCAGGCGAATGGGCTTGTCCGAGCCCTGCGCGAGCGCTGGGCATGCGGCCATCGCAGCGGCGCTGGCGCCGAGGCCGAGCAGCGCGCGGCGGTTCATCTTCAGGGAAGTCTTCAGGGAAGGCGTGTCGTTCGTCGTCATGGTCTTGTCTCTCTTCTTTATGGTTGGGGAGGCGCCTCGTTCAGGCCACCGCCGATTCGGCTCGCATCGCATCGACCTGCTCGGGTGCATAGCCCAGTTCCGCCAGCAGCTCGCGGGTGTGTTCGCCCAGCGTGGGCGGATGCAGCCGCACGCCCAGCCGCTCGCCGTCCAGCGTGATCGGAAAGAGCGTGGTCTGCGCGATCTCTCCGGCGCGTTCGCCGTCGGGCAGGCGGATGTCGGCGAGGCCGCCCGTGGCCTTGAGATGCGGATCGGCGTAGAGGTCCTCGGGCCGCGTGATCGGCGCGAACGGCAGGCCCTTCGCCTCGAAGATCGCCGACAGCTCCGCCGCCGGGCGCTGCGCGAGGCGCTGGCGCAGGTCGGCCAGCAGCGTGGGGCGCATGCGCACGCGGTCGTTGTTGGTGGCCAGCGCCGGGTCGGCCTTCAGGTCGTCGAAGCCGAGTGCGTCGCAGAAGGTCTTCCACTGCGCGTCGCTCACCGCGGCCAGGAAGATCTGCTCGCCGTCCTTCACTGTGAACACGTCGTACAGCGCCCAGGCCGAGATGCGCTCGGGCATCGGCGCGGCCGCCTGGCCGGTGATGGCGTACTGCAGCATGTGCTGCCCGACGAGGAACACGTTGTTCTCGAACAGCGCGGACTTCACCTCCTGCCCCTTGCCGGTCTGCATGCGCTGCATCAGCGCGGCGATCGCGCCGATGGCGCCGAACATGCCGCCCATGATGTCGTTCACGCTGGTGCCCGCGCGCAGCGGATCGCCCGGGCGCCCGGTCATGTAGGCGAGGCCGCCCATCATCTGCACCACCTCGTCGAGCGCGGTGCGGTGCTCGTAGGGGCCGGGCAGGAAGCCCGCGTGATCCACGTACACGAGGCGGGGGTTGAGCTTGCCCAGCGCGGCGTAGCCAAGCCCGTACTTGTCCATGGTGCCGGGCTTGAAGTTCTGCGCCACCACGTCGGCGCTCACGCACAGCCGCAGCGCTGCTTCCAGCCCCTGGGGATTGCGCAAGTCGAGCGCGATGCTCTTCTTGTTGCGGTTGAACATCGGGAAGAAGCCCGCGCCCGCGCCCAGCAGGTGCCGCGTGCGGTCGCCGTCGATGGGCTCGACCTTGATCACTTCCGCGCCCAGGTCGGCCAGCACCATGCCGCAGGTCGGCCCCATGACCATGTGCGTGAACTCGACCACGCGGATGCCGGCGAGCGGCAGGCGCCTGGCTTGCGTATCGCTCGTGCTCATGCCGCGACGCCTTCCGTGGCCGTGAAAGTCTTCGGAAAACCCGCCCGCCAGACGGTGCCCTGCAGCGTCTCGCCTTCGAGCCAGCCGGCCACGCGCCCGCGCAGGTCGAGCAGCCTGGGCAGGTCGACGCCGGTGGCGACGCCCATGCTCTCGAGCATGAAGACCAGGTCTTCCGTGTCGACGTTGCCGCTGGCGCCGGGCGCGTGCGGGCAGCCGCCGATGCCAGCGAGGCAGGCGTCGAAGCGGGTGATGCCGACTTCGAGCGCGGCGTAGACGTTCGCGAGCCCCATGCCGCGCGTGTCGTGGAAGTGGCCGCACCACAGCCGGTCGCCCGCGATGCGCAGGGCTCGCTCGAACAGGCTGCGCACCATCGCCGGATCGGCGTAGCCCACGGTGTCGGCGAGGCTCACGCGGTCGGCGCCGGCATCGAGCAGCGCCTGCATCAGCCGCAGCACCTCCTCGGGATCGACGTGGCCCTGCAGCGTGCAGCCGAAGGCCGTGCCCACGCCGCCGTCGATCAGCGTCTTCGAGCCCGCGGCATCGCGTGCCGCACGGATGCGGCCGACCTCGGCCACCACCTCGTCGGGCGTCTTGCGCAGGTTGGCCAGGCTGTGCGCATGGCTGGCCGACAGCGGCACCACCATCAGGTCGGCCCCGCCATCGATGGCGCGCTCTGCGCCCTTGAGATTGGGCACCAGCACCGAGGCGAAGAGGCCGGGCAGCGTCTTCGCATAGGCCAGAAGCTCGGCGGTGTCGGCCAACTGCGGCAGCAGCCGCGCCGGCACGAAGGAGCCGACCTCGATCTCGCGCTGGCCGGCGGCGTGGGCGCCGCGGATCCATTCGAGCTTGTGGTCGGTGGAGAGCACGCGCGCAATGCTCTGGAGGCCGTCGCGCAGGCCCACTTCGCGGACGACCGCGCGCGGCGGCAGGAAGGCGTGAATCAAGTCTTGTCTCCGTGGTGATGCTGGCTATGGCATCGATGGTAGGAGTTCCGATTCGACTCAGAAGGTATATTTTGGAAGCCATCCGATTCCAAAACGGAACACCATGCGAGACCTCGACCTCACCACCCTTCGCCTCTTCGTCGCCGTCTGCGAGACGCGCAGCATCGCGCGCGCCGGCGAGCAGGCCAGCATCGTCGGCTCGGCCATCAGCAAGCGGCTGGCCCAGCTGGAGGAAACCGTGGGCACGCCGCTTCTGCTGCGCAAGCGCCGGGGCGTGGTGCCCACCCCGGCCGGAGAGACGCTGCTGGAGCACGCCCGCGCGATGCTCGGCAGCGTGAACCGCATCGAGCGCGACATGGCCGCCTATGCCGGCGGCGTGCGCGGGCATGTGCGAATCCTGGCCTCGGCCTCGGTCATGGCCGAGTCGCTGGCGGAGGACGTGGCCGACTTCCTGCAGGACCCGGCGCACCGCAACATCCGCGTCGACATGGAAGAGCGCGTGAGCCCCGAGATCGTGCGCGGCATCCGCGAGGGCAGCGCCTCCATCGGCCTGTGCTGGGACGCGGCCGACCTCGAAGGCCTGGAGCGGCGCGACTACCGCTGCGACCACCTCGCCGTGGTGGCCCATCCCTCGCATCCGGTGGCGCAGCGCGAGAGCGTGCGCTTCGAGCAGGTGCTGAGCCACGAATTCGTCGGCATGCCGGCGCTGAGCGCCGTGCAGCTGATGCTCGCGCGGGAGGCGGCGGTGGCCGGCAAGCCGCTGGTGTACCGGGTGCTGGTGTCCAACTTCGACGCCGCCTTGCGGGTGGTGCGCGCAGGGCTGGCGATCAGCGTGGTGCCGGCGGAGGTGGCGCGGCCTTTCGCAGAAGCCTTCGGGCTGCGGCTGATGCCGCTGACGGACGCCTGGGCGCGGCGGCGCTTCGCGATCTGCTTCCGGGGCGACACGGAGCTGTCGCCCTCGGCGCAGCTGCTGGTGGCACATCTGCAGCGGCGGGCCACGGACTGATTCGATCGAATCCAGAAACTATCCGTTGTCGGTCCTCGGGTTTTTGTTTCGATTCGCGCAACCTAACATTCGAGGCATTCAGCGCTGTCACGCATCCATCCCGAATCGAATCACGCACGGAAAGAACGCCGCCATGCTCCGCAGAACCCTCCTCGCCTCCGCTCTCGCCATCGGTTCCAGCCTCGTCGCACCGCTGACCGCGCAGGCCGCGCAACCGCTCAGGCTCGACGTCTACAACCCCGGCGCGAAGTCGATGTTCCCGGTCTCCTCGGAGATCGTCACCGGCCAGGCCGACGCGGTGCTGATCGACGCCCAGTTCCAGCGCAACGACGCCGAGGCGCTGGTGCAGAAGATCAAGGCCACGGGCAAGAAGCTCACCACGGTCTACATCAGCCACAGCGACCCCGACTACTACTTCGGCCTCGACGTGATCCAGGCCGCCTTCCCCGACGCGAAGATCGTCGCCACGCCGCAGACCGTGGCCGCCATCCAGGCCTCCAAGGACGGCAAGCTCGCGCACTGGGGCCCGATCCTGAAGGACAACGCGCCCAGGGCGCTGGTGGTGCCGCAGCCGCTGGCCGGCGACAGCATCGAGCTCGAGGGCCGCAAGATCCAGGTCGTCGGCCTCGACGGCCCCACGCCCGAGCGCAGCTTCGCGTGGATTCCCTCGCTGAAGGCGGTGGTTGGCGGCATCCCGGTGTCGGCCAACATCCATGTGTGGGTGGCCGACACGCAGACGCCCGAGTCGCGCCGCGACTGGATCAAGACGCTGGGCCGCATCGAGGCGCTGCATCCGAAGACCGTGGTGCCCGGCCACTACCTGCCCAACGCGAACGGCAGCGCGCCCTACTCGCTCGCGTCGGTGAAGTTCACGCGCGACTACCTCAGGGCCTTCGAGGCCGAAGCCGCCAAGGCCAAGGATTCGACCGCGCTCATCGCCGCGATGAAGAAGCGCTACCCGACGCTGCAAGACGTTTCCTCGCTGGAACTCGGCGCGAAGGTGATCAAAGGAGAAATGAAATGGCCGCAATGAACGACGCCCGACACGCAGACGCCACGCTGCACTACATCTTCGATCCGCTGTGCGGCTGGTGCTACGCCGCCGCGCCGCTGGTCGAAGCGGCGCGCGAAGTGCCGGGCCTGAAGGTCGAGTTCCACGGCGGCGGCATGATGACCGGCGCGAACCGCCGCTCGATCACGCCGCAGTGGCGCGACTACGTGATGCCGCACGACCACCGCATCGCCGAGATGACCGGCCAGCCCTTCGGCGAACGCTACTTCGAGGGACTGCTGCGCGACACCGGCGCGGTGATGGATTCCGAACCGCCGACCACCGCCGTCCTCGCTGCCGAGTCGCTGCGCCCCGGTGGCGGGCTGGACATGATCCACAGCCTGCAGCGTGCGCACTACGTCGACGGCCGCCGCATCGCCGACGTGCAGGTGCTGAAGGCCATCGCCTCCGAACTCGGCTTCGAGGCGCAGGCCTTCACATCGGCCTTCGAGCGCCAGTCGGGCGAAGCCACTTCGCGCCACATCGCCGAGAGCCGCCAGTTCCTGCAACGCGCGGGCGGCCAGGGCTTTCCGACCTTCGTGCTCGTGCAGCCCGACGGCAGCGCCGGCCGCGTCGACATCGGCCCATGGCTCGGCCGTGCGGAGGAATGGAAGAAGCAGCTAGCCGCCGTGGCCGAAGCCTCGAAGCCGGCCCCGGCTGCAGCGGACGCGCCGGCGCCGGCCTGCGGCCCCGACGGCTGCGCGATCTGAAGGAAAGGCTCCCGATTACCGCGCCACGCCCAGCAGCCGGTCGAGCACCTGCGGCTGGGAGCGCAGCGAAGCCGCGCTGTCGGTGTGCACGATGGTGCCGTGGTCGAGCACCACCGCCTCGTCGGAGATCGCGAGGATCGCCTGCGGGTGCTGCTCCACGATGATCGCGGCCAGGCCCTCGTCCTGCGTGATGCGGCGGATGGCGCGCAGCAGCTCTTCCACGATGATGGGCGCCAGGCCTTCGAGCGGCTCGTCGAGCAGCAGCAGCCTGGGGTTGAGCACCAGTGCGCGGCCCACGGCCAGCATCTGCTGCTCGCCGCCCGAGAGCTGCGTGCCGAGGTTGGTCTTGCGCTCGGCAAGGCGCGGGAACATCTCGTAGACGCGCTGCGGGTTCCACTTGCCGGGCCGCTCCACCGCCGTGAGGTTCTCGTGCACGGTGAGCGACTTGAAGATGTTGCGCTCCTGCGGCACCCAGCCGATGCCGGCCGCCGCGCGCAGGTGCGGCGCGATCTTGTGCAGTGCCTGCCCGCCCAGCGAGATGCTGCCGCCGTGCTGGCGCGTCGCGCCGGCGAGCGTGTTGATCAGCGTGGTCTTGCCCGTGCCGTTGCGGCCCAGCAGCGCCAGCGTCTGGCCCTCGCCGAGCGTGAAGGCCACGTCGTGCAGCACCACGGCCTCGCCGTAGCCGGCGCTCAGGTTCTCTATTCTCAGCAGCTCAGACATGGGCAGCCTCTCCATGGCCCAGATAGACCTCTTTCACCTTCGGATCGTTGGCGATGGTCTCGGGGTCGCCCTCGGTCAGCAGGGTGCCGTTGACCAGCACGGTCATCCGGTCGGCGAAGCTGAACACCAGGTCCATGTCGTGCTCAATCAGCAGCACCGACACGTCGGCCGGCAGCGCGGCCACGGTCTGCAGCAGCTCCTCGCGCTCTCCCGCGGGCACGCCCGCCACCGGCTCGTCGAGCAGCAGCACGCGCGGCTCGCAGGCCAGCGCGATCGCGATCTCGAGCAGCCGGCGCTTGCCGTAGGCCAGGTGCTTCACCTGCTGCTGCGCCACGTCACTCAGGTGGAACTGCTCCAGCAGCTGAGCCGCGCGCTCGGCGATGGCCTTGCTCGAACCCAGCGGCTTCCACCATTGCGCGCCCGCGCCCTGGTGCTGCGACACCACCAGCGCCAGCGTCTCGAGCGGCGTCATGGAATCGAACAGCTGGTTGATCTGGAAGGTGCGCACCAGCCCGCGCGCCACGCGCTTGTGGGGCGCGAGCCGGGTGATGTCCTCGCCCATCAGCGTGATGCGGCCCTCGGTGGGCGTGAGCACGCCGGTGAGCTGGTTGATCAGCGTGGTCTTGCCCGCGCCGTTGGGGCCGATGAGCGCATGGCGCGCGCCGCGCCTGAGCTCCATCGACACGTTGTTGGTGGCCGTGATGCCGCCGAAGCGCATCACCAGGCCGTGGGTGGAAAGCACGGTGTCGCTCATGCCGCACCGCCCTTCTTGCCGCCTGCGCCGATCCAGGTCCAGGGCTTGAGCAGCCGGTCGCGCCCGACAAGCACCAGCAGCACCAGGATCAGGCCGATCCAGAACATCCAGTACTGCGGCGTCACGGCCGACAGCCAGGTCTGCAGCAACTTGAAGACGATGGCGCCCGCCACGCCGCCATAGAGCCAGCCCACCCCGCCGATGACCAGCATCAGAAGCACGTCGGCCGAGCGGTCGAAGGCCAGCACGTCGAGCGAGGCGAAGCCGGTGGTCTGCGCCAGCAGCGCACCCGCAGCACCGGCGATGCCCGCCGCCACGGTGTAGATCACCACCAGCCGCGACACCACCGGGATGCCGATGGCCATGGCGCGCAGCCGGTTGTCGCGGATGGCCTTCAGCGTGGCGCCGAAGGGCGAATGCACGAGGCGGCGCATCAGCAGGAACAGCACCAGCATCACCGCCAGCGAGTACCAGGCCGCCGTGCGGCCGAAGAGGTCGAACTCGAACATGCCGAGCACCGGCCCCATGACCACGCCCTGCAGGCCGTCAGCGCCGCCGGTGAGCCAGTCGAGCTTGTTGGCGAGTTCGAGCAGCAGCAGCGCCGTGCCCAGCGTCACCATCAGCCGCGTGAGGTCGCTGCCGCGCAGGATCGTCACGCTCGCCACCATGCCCAGCAGCGCGGACAGCACCGTCGCGAACAAGAGGCCGACGATCGGGTCGGGCATCACCAGCTTGGCGAACAGCGCCGCCGCATACGCGCCGAAGCCGAAGAAGGCGGCGTGGCCCAGCGACACGATGCCGGTGTAGCCCAGGATCAGGTCGAGCGACATCGCGAACAGCGCGACGATGGCGATCTCGTTGACCAGCAGCGAGTGCGAGGGCATCACCAGCGGCAGCGCGAAGGCCGCCGCCCAGACGACGAATTCGAGCGGGCGCCAGCGCGCCTTGCGCAGCAGGGCCGACTGGAAATTCGCAACAGAGTTGAGATCGGTCATTTCAGCCTCCGATCCATGCGTGGAACACCGCGGAACCGGCTTTGCCGGCCCGCTGGTGCTGCCCCCCGCAGGGGGGTTGGCGAAGCGACACGAAGTGCGCGAAGACTGGGGGGAGACTCATTTATCTGCCTCCCTTGCGCGTAAAGAGGCCCTGCGGGCGCCACATCAGGATCAGGATCATCAGCAGGTAGACGGTGAACGCGCCCATCTTCGGAATGAAGTACTTGCCCGCCACGTCGGCGATGCCCAGCAGCAGCGCCGCCGCGAGCGGCCCGGTGATCGACGAAGTGCCACCGACGGACACCACGATCAGGAAATAGATCATGTACTTGAGCGGGAAGGTCGGATCGAGCCCCAGGATCTCCGCGCCCAGCGCGCCGCCGAGGCCCGCGAGCCCCGAGCCCACTGCGAAGGTCAGCAGGAACACCACGTTCACGTTGATGCCCAGCCCCGCCGCCACGCGCGGATCATCGACCGCTGCACGCAGCCGGCTACCGAAGCGCGTCTTCGACAGGATCAGCTGCAGCACCACCGTGAGCACCGCGCACACGCCGATGATGAAGAGCCGGTAGTGCCCCATGCCCAGCAGCAGCGCACCGTCGCCGATCTCGGTGCGGCCGCGCAGCCATTCGGGCAGCTGCACGTTCTGCTGCGAGGAGCCCACGAAATAGTCGACCGCCGCCACCGCCATGAAGGCAAGGCCGATGGAGAAGAGCACCTGGTCGAGGTGCGGCTTGCCGTACATCGGCCGGTAGAGGGTTCGCTCCAGCAGCGCGCCGGCCAGCGCGACGACGATGAACGCGAGCGGCAGGCACGCCAGGAACGGCACGCCCAGCTTCTGCATGGCGAACACGGTGAGATAGCCGCCCGCCATGGCGAAGGCGCCGTGCGCGAGGTTGATGAAGTTCATCAGCCCCAGAGTCACGGCCAGCCCGACGGCGAGCACGAACAGCAGCATGCCGTAGGCGATGCCGTCGAAAAGAATGGTCAACATATGAGCGACTCAGCAGCTTGCCGCACGGCGCGACGCCTTCGGGAAACACCCAGGACCCGGCTTTGACGGGCCTGCGGTGTTTCCCCCGGTAGGTGGTTGGCGAAGCGACACGAAGTGCGCGCAGCCTGGGGGCGAGCCTTTATTTTGCTTTGCCGGGGTCCTTGACGCCCTTGATCACGTCGAACTCGACGTTGTAGAGCTGCCCGTCCTTCTTCTCGACCTTGCGCAGGTACACGTCCTGCACGATGTCGCGGGTCTGCGCATCGATCAGCACCTGGCCGCGCGGGCTCTCGAAGACCTGGCCCTTCATGGCGCCCAGCAGCGCCTCGCCGCCGCCCTGGCCCTTGGTGGCCTTGAGCGCCTCGTAGATGATGCGCATGCCGTCGTAACCGCCCACGGCCATGAAATTGGGGCGCATCTTGGGGTTGGCCTTCTCGAAGGCCTCGACGAACTTCTTGTTCAGTGCCGAAGGATGCGCCGTCGAGTAATGGTGCGAGGTGACCACGCCCAGCGCGCCGTCGCCCATGTCGTTGAGCTGGTCGTCGTCGGTCACGTCGCCGGTCGCGATCATCTTGATGCCGGCCTTGTCCATGCCGCGCTCCAGGAACTGCTTCATCACCGCGGCGCCTGCGCCCGAGGGCACGAAGACGAAGAGCGCATCGGGCTTCACGTCGCGCACCTTCTGCAGGAACGGAGCGAAGTCGGGGTTGCGCAGCGGCACGCGCAGCTTGTCGAGCACCTTGCCGCCGTTGAGCTGGAAGCGCTCGGTGAAGAACTTCTCCGCGTCGTTGCCCGGGCCGTAGTCGGCCACCAGCGTCACGACCGTCTTCACGCCGTTCTTCGGCGCCCAGTCGCCCATGGCCACCGACACCTGCGGCAGCGTGAAGCTCGAGCGGATGATGTAAGGCGATGCCTCGGTGATGCTCGACGTGGCGGCGGCCATCACCAGCTGCGGCGTCTTCGACTGGGTGGCGATGGGCGCCACCGCGAGGGCCAGGGGCGTCAGGCCGAAGCCGGCGAGCACGTTGACCTTGTCGTTCACCACCAGTTCCTGCGCGAGGCGCTTGGTCACGTCGGGCAGGCCGGTGTCGTCCTTGACGATCAGCTCGACCTTCTTGCCGGCCACGGTGTCGCCGTTCTGGGCGATGTACAGGCGGGCTGCGGCTTCGATCTGGCGGCCGGTGGAGGCCGACTGGCCCGTCATCGGGAGGATCAGGCCGATCTTGAACTTGTTGTCCTGGGCACTGGCCAGCGACATCGAAAGTGCAAGCGCCGACAGGGCGGCGGTCTGGATGAGATGGCGTCTTTGCATGTATTTTCCTTTGAGGGGCGGAACGCGAACCGGCGCTATTTTCAACACTTTGCAACATCCGGCGCAGCAGGCAATCACCTAGCCGGGCACAGTCGCTGACCTTTGTTGCGCGATTGCCAAATGAACTGCGCGATCATCGCGCAATGCAGTCTTCGACCCGTCACGGGCCGCTTGCATCGGTTGCCGTCAGCTCTCAGCGCGGTAGGCGGAATCGAGCGTGAGCGTACCCACGGCGCGTGACACGCAGGCGCAGATGCGCGTGGCCGACTTCTTCTCGTGCTCGCTGAGGAACACGTCGCGGTGGTCGACTTCGCCGTCGACCGCGATCACGTCCATGGCGCACAGGCCGCATTCGCCGCGCCTGCAGTCCGACAGCGTCTGCACGCCCGCCGCGTCGAGCGCGTCGAGCAGCGTGCAGTCGGCCGGCACGGTGATGGTCAGGTCGTGCCGCGGAATGCGCACCTCGAAGGACTGAGTGGCCAGCCGGCCGCTGCTGCCGAAGGTCTCGAAGCGCAGGTCCGCGATCGGACGGCCCGCCGCCTGCCAGGCGCGCTTGAGGGCTTCGAGCATCGGCACCGGGCCGCACGTGTAGAGCTGCCCGCCAGGCGGCAGCGCGGCGATGGCCGCGGCGAAGTCGATGGGCGCGGCGCCCTCGTGCGCTTCGACGCCCTCGTCTCCCAGCGCCTCGCGCAGGTGCGGCAGGTAGCCGAACTCGTCGGCGTTGCGCGCGCCATAGAGCATCTTCACCGGCGCGCCGGTGCGCTTCGCGTGCGCGGCCAGGCGCTGCGCCATCAGCACCAGCGGCGTGATGCCGATGCCGCCGGCCACCAGCAGGTAGCCCGGCGCGGAAAGGTCGAGCGGAAAGTGGTTCTGCGGCGCGCTCACCTGCAGGCGGTCGCCCACCGCGAGCCGCCACATCGCGAGCGAGCCTCCGCGGCCGTCGTCCAGGCGCTTGACTGCGATGCGCCAGCAGCTGCCGTCGCCTTCGCCCACCAGCGAGTAGGAGCGTGTCTGCACCCTGCCCTGCGCGGTCAGCACCTGAACCTGGAGGTGGGCGCCGGGCTCATGGGCGGCGGCGAATCCGCTGTCGGGGCGCAGCTCGAACTCGCGCACGGTGGGCGTCACGTCGCGCAGCGCGACGACCTGCGCATTCATCCATTGAAGATCGCTTTTCATCGGGAAACACCAGGGGAGAAAAAGAAAGAAGAGAAATCAGCCGCGCCGGCGGATCAGCTGCACGCCCGGCAGCGGACGCTGCTCGGCGGTGGGCGTGCCGTGCAGCGCCTCGCGCAGGTTGCGCCGTGCGATGCGGCTGTGCTCGCGCATCAGCGCCTCGGCGCGCGAGCCCTCGCCGGACTCGATGGCGTCGAGCACCTGCACGTGCTGGTCCTGCGCGACCACGAGCATGTCGCGCGCAGCCGGCGAATTTGCCTGCACCACGACGAAGCCCGAGGGCGATGCGAAAGGCAGGTTGATCACGCGCTCCAATTGCTGCGCGATGACGGGGCTGCCCGCCATCTCGCACAGCAGCGCATGGAAGCGCTCGTTGTGCGTCACGTAGCGCGAGAAGGCGGCGTCGTCGAGCGCAGGTTCGCGCAGCAGTTCGTCGATGCGCTGCAGGCAGGCGCGCGCCTCGCGCAGCACCACCGGCGCTGCGCCGCGCTCGGCGGCGAGCCGGGCGACCAGGCCCTCGAGCGTGCCGCGCAGCTCGATGGCGTCGGCCACGTCGCGCTCGGAGAAGGTGCGCACCGCATAGCCGCCGTTGGGCAGCGCCTCGAGCAGGCCTTCCTGTTCGAGCCGCATGAGCGCGGTGCGCACCGGCGTGCGCGACACGCCGAGCTGCTCGGAGATCGCGACCTCGGCGATGCGCGCGCCGCCGGGCAGCTCGCCCGCGAGGATCATCTCGCGCAGCCGCAGCTGCGCCTTCACGGCCTGCGAGCTGCCGCTGTCGCCGGGCTCGGCGGCAGCGGAGACGGCCGCGACCTTCACACGGCTCACGCGGCCTCCTTCTGGGCCGGACGGATCGGAATCGCCGCGCGCGCGGGCTTCTCCTTCTCGATCATGCGGTCGATGAGCTTGCGTGCCCACATCGAGCCGGCGTCGATGTTGAGGTTGTAGAACTGGTGGTCCGGGTGCTCGTCGATGGCCTTCTGCTGAGCTTCGAGCACGAGCTCGTCCTCGCGGAAGATGCCCGAGACGCCTTCGCGCAGCTCGTGCGTGAGACGCTGCTCGCCCAGGCAGTAGTTGCGCGCGAAGGCCCAGAAGTAGAGGCAGGTCTTGTCGGTCTCTGGCGTGATGGTGTTGAGCACGTAGCCGTTGACGCCCTTGCTGCGGTCGCCGGGGTTTCCGTCGGAGGGCACCGCGCCGCTGCCGGCCTCGGCCACGCCGACGTCGATGTTCACCGTGCACGGGCCTTCGAAGCGGATGATCTGCCAGCGGTCGACCTTGCCGGTGTAGCCGCGCGCATGGCGGATCTGGCTGCCCCAGAAAGGCGGCGGATCGATGTTCTCCATCCAGCGCGTGACGGTGGCCGAGCGGTCGCCGTGCGTGGCGACGAAGGGCGCCTCGGCCACTTCGCGGTTGCCGATGGAGGAGCCGTGCACGAAGGTCTCGTGCGTCAGGTCCATGAGGTTGTCGACGACGAGGCGGTAGTCGCAGTGGACACGGATCATCTTGCCGTCGCCGGCCCAGGCGGGGTCGTCGTTCCAGTGCATGTCGGGGATGAGCGCCGGGTCGGCCTTGGCCGGGTCGCCGGGCCAGATCCACACGAAGCGGTGCTTCTCCGCCACCGGGAAGCTGCGCACGCAGGCCGAGGGGTTCAGCGTCTCCTGGCTGGGCATGTGGATGCAGCGGCCCTGGCTGTTGTAGACGAGGCCGTGGTATCCGCAGACCACCTCGTCGCCTTCGAGGCGGCCGAGCGACAGCGGCATCAGCCGGTGCCAGCAGGCGTCCTCGAGCACGGCGACCTGCCCGTCGGTACGACGGAACAGCACCACTTTCTGGTTGCAGATGGTGCGTGGCAGCAGCGTGTGTCGCACTTCGACGTCATAGGCGGCGGCGTACCAGGCGTTCAGGGGGAAGGCGGTCGTGGGCGTTTTCATGAATACTCAATGTATACAGAAACGGTGAAATTTCCAGCGTTTTCGATCGATTCGAGGGTAAACACCGAGGCCGCTGTATACAGTCATCGTGGTTTCGATGGCGATACGATGCTCCGTTCGTTTCCCCAGATCACGATCACGACGGAGCCATCCATGACACAGCACGCCGCCTTGCCCGCCCGCTACGACCACGTGGGCAGCTTCCTGCGCCCCAAGTACCTGCTCGAAGCACGCGAGCAGAAGGCCAAGGGCGAGATCACGCCCGAGCAGCTTCGCCTCGTCGAGGACAAGGCGATCACCGAGATCGTCAAGTTCCAGGAAGACATCGGCCTGAAGAGCATCACCGACGGCGAGTTCCGCCGCACGTACTTCCACATCGACTTCCTCGACCAGCTCGGCGGCGTGAAGACCGACATCCCGGTCACCATCCGCAAGCCCGATGGCACCGAGGAGCTGGCCCCGCCCGCGATGCGCGTGATCGACAAGGTCCGCCACGTCAAGGACATCCAGCTGGCCGACTTCCAGTACCTCAAGAGCCAGGTGTCCGCAGGCAACACGCCGAAGGTGACCATCCCCTCGCCGACCATGCTGCACTTCCGCGGCGGCCGCGCCGGCATCAGCAAGGACGCCTACCCCGAGCTCGACCCGGCCTTCTACGACGACGTGGCCAAGGCGTACGGCGACGAACTGCGCTCCCTGGCCGCCGCCGGCTGCACCTACGTGCAGATGGACGACACCAACCTCGCCTACCTGTGCGACGAGCACATGCGCGAAGCCGCCCGCAAGCGCGGCGACGACCCCAACGAGCTGCCCCACCGCTATGCCGCCTTCATCAACAAGGTGGTGGCGCAGAAGCCGCCGGGCATGCTGCTGGCCATGCACCTGTGCCGCGGCAACTTCAAGAGCACGCACGCCGCCGCCGGCAACTACGAGCCCGTGGCGGAAGCGCTGCTCAAGGAGATGGACCTCGACGCCTACTTCATGGAATACGACGACGCCCGCTCTGGCGATTTCAAGCCGCTGCGCTACCTGCCCAAGGGCAAGACCGTGGTGCTCGGCCTCGTGACCACCAAGTTCGGCGAGATGGAAGACAAGGACGAGCTCAAGCGCCGCATCGAGGACGCCGCCAAGTACGCCTCGCTCGACCAGCTCGCGCTGTCGCCGCAGTGCGGCTTCTCCAGCACCGTGCACGGCAACAACATCGCGGTGGAAGCGCAGCGCAACAAGCTGCGCCTGGTGGTCGAGACGGCGCAGGAGGTCTGGGGCTCGACCTGACCCGCCGTTTCTGTTGAAGTCGGGGGCATGAAAAGACTCACCCCCAGGCTTCGCGCACTTCGTGTCGCTTCGCCCACCCCCTCACCGGGGGCAACACCGGTGGCCCGGCAAAGCCGGTTCCACGGTGTTCCTCGAACAGGCCGGCAGGACTTCATGCGCAGCGGGTCAAGCGACGCAATGGAGGAAGCGCAATGACGCGAATCTATTCAGGCCCCCTCAGCATGTTCGGCGCCAAGGTCGAGATCGCGGCACGCGAGAAAGGCGTGCCGTTCGAGCTGGTCATGGTGCCCTTCATCGAAGGCGACCACTACGAGCCCAAGCACCCCGAGGTGCTTCGGGTCAATCCCGTCAAGCAGCAGGTGCCGGTGCTGGTCGACGACGAGGTCTCGCTCTTCGACTCGACGCAGATCTTCGAGTACCTGGAAGACCGCTATCCCAGCCCCGCGCTGTGGCCCCGGGGCATCGCGGAACGGGCCCGCGCGCGGCAGCTGGAGCAGAAGTCGGACGAGGTCTTCTTCCCGAACGTGATCAAGCTCTTCGGCCTGCAGGAGGCCATGCAGAGCGCCCCCGCGATCGCGGCCTGCGCCGGCTGCGCCCGCTTCTACGAAGAGATGGAAGGCCTGCTCGCCACGCGCGAGTACCTTGCGGGCCCCTACTCGTTCGCCGACATCGCCTTCTACATGGCCTGCATCTTCGCGGACCGCAAGGGCGCGGGCATGACCGATGCCACGCCCCGGCTGCTCGCATGGCGCACGCGCGTGGGCGACAGGCCCGCCGTGCGCGCGGTGGTCGAGCCGATGATGCGTTTCCTCGCCTCGCAGGGACGCGGCGTCCCCGCCTTCCTGCAACGCTGAAGGGCCACTGGGCGCGGCGCGTCCGTCGCTCAGGCATCATCGGTTCATGCCGACCAAAGAGTTCGACTGGCTGCCCACTCCCTCGCAGCACTTTCTCGTCGTCACTTTCGCCCTGCTGGTCTATGTGCTGACCACGCGCGCGCGCCGAGAGCAGCGCGCCCCCACCACCGCCATCGCCTGGGTCATGGGGCTGGTGCTGATGCCCTATTTCATCCTGCCGATGTACCTGCTGTTCGGCCAGCGCAAGCTGCGCCCGGCGGGCTCGCCGCGGCCGCCGCGCTCGGTGCCGCCGGGCCATTGGGCGGCCGACCTGATCGAGAGCTTCGGCCTCGCGCCGCCGGGGCCCTGCGCGATCCGCATGCATGCCGACGGCGAGGCCGCGCGCCAGGCGCTGATGGAGGTGATCGATGGCGCCCGCGAACGCATCGACGTATGCACCTTCATCATCGGCGACGACGTGCTGGGCCACTCGGTGCTCGAGCGGCTCGCGCAGCGCGCGCGAGAAGGCATCAAGGTGCGGGTGCTGCTCGACGGCTTCGGCGCGCTGTCGCTGCCGCGCCATCACTTCGACCGGCTGCGCTCGGCGGGCGGCGAAGTGGCGGTGTTCCGGCCCTTCTTCAGCCTGCGCCGCATGGGCCCGCGCAACCTGCGCAACCACCGCAAGTTCACCATCGCCGACGACGGCTGGCTGTGGTCGGGCGGACGCAACCTCGCGGGCGAGTACTTCACCGGCAACGACAGGCACCCGCAGGCCTGGCTCGATCTCTCCTTCGACCTGCGCGGCAGCGTGGCGGCCGCCGCGGCGCGCCAGTTCGACCACGACTGGGCCTCGGTGCGCAGCCGCAAGCCCCGCGCCATCACCGCGCCCGACGCGGAAGGCCCTGGCAGCGCCATGGCCCAGTTCCTGCCGAGCGGCCCCGACCAGACGGAGGACACGGCGCATGCGCTGCTGATCGACGCCTGCTTCCGCGCCGAGCACCGCATCCTCGCCATCACGCCCTACTTCGTGCCCGGCGACGGCCTGCGAGACGCCCTACGGCTGGCCGCGCGCCGCGGCGTGCAGGTGACCATCGCGATGCCCGCGCGCTCCAACCACCGGCTGGCCGACTTCGTGCGCGCACGCGCGATGCGCGACCTGGCGCGAGCGGGCGTGAGCTTTCGCATGCTGCCCTTCATGGCGCACGCCAAGGCGGTGGTGGTGGACGAGGAGCTCGCCATGTGCGGATCGATCAACCTCGACCTGCGCAGCCTGCTGCTCAACCACGAGGCTGCGGTCGTGTTCTACGGGCAGGACCACATCGACTGGCTGGCCGAGTGGATCGAGACCACCGCATCGGCCGGCGAGCCCTATCGCGCGCGGCGGCCGGGGCTGCTGCGCGACGTGGCCGAGGGGCTGCTGCTCACTGTTGCTTTCCAGCTCTAGGCGCCCGGTGCCAGTGCAGGTCTGTAATCCAGGATGTACAGATGCAACAGAATTGAAACCAATTGAACAAGCACACTAAAATACCTACCGGTTTCGGGGATTGACAAGCCTTCCCGCCTGACCGGCTCACCCCGGAATGGACGCTGACGGATCTCCCGGCACCCCCTGCCTGGCGGGGTAGCCCGCTCGGATGCGGCTTTTCACGAGGCCGACCCGGGCGCCGTTCGTTGGAGTCTTGCGCCCCGATCCCGGGGAAAACCGATGCGAGCTTTCTTCTCGCTGCGTGCCCTGGCGAATCTGGCAAATCCGGCGTTGCTGCTCTGGACAACGCTTTTCGCGCTTTCCGGAATGCCGGGTACCGCTTTCGCCGCCCTGGACGAGATCGGCCGCGCTCCCCCCAGCACCCACCGCCTGAAGTTCATCGTCGACCCCGAGCTGGCCGCCGACATCGGCCCGGCCGAAGCCGCCCGCCGGCTCGCGCAGTACGTGGCCGACGTCAACACCGTCTTCACGCGCGAGACGGTGCGCAGCTTCTCCTTCGACCCGGCCGCCGACCTGCAGCTGACAGCGCCCGCCAATGCGCCGCAGTGCAGCTACAACGGCCTGGTCAATGGCGAGGTGGTGGTCTGCGTCTCGAAATCCACGCGCGGCTACAGCCACGGCGGGCTCTCCACCAGCTGGACCTTTCCGCAGAAGGGCGTGGCCTGGAACCTGAACTGGATCGCCATCCACGACCCGCTGCGCCTGTCGCGCGCACCCACGCCGGGCGCGCCCGAGTCCACCGAGAAGGACTACCTCGCCCGCCAGCTCAAGACCCTGCTGCACGAGCTGGAGCATGTGTTCGGCGCGGGCTCCGGCGAGTACTACAACAGCGTCGCCGTGGCCGACACCACCGGCGTCGCACCCGTCACCGACCTCGCGCTCGCCAGCGACGGCGACCGCTACTGGTGGAGCCGCCAGCACTGGCGGCTCGACCCGCTGCTGGGCACCGTCTTCGAACAGCGCCGCGACCCGGCCGCCAACCGCGTGGCAACGCTGGAGATGATCCGCTTCACCGAAGGCACGCGGGCCAACATCAATACCGACTGGACCGACTGGCCCAAGCTCGGCAGTTCGAAGTTCATGGCGGGCACCACCGCCACCCAGGTGCGCGTGACCGACCGCGACACCGGCGCCGCCCTGGCCGGCGCGCAGGTCTCGGTGTGGCGCAACCCGGGACTCGGCAAGCCGCTGGTGATGCTGTCGACCGGCGTGGCCGACGCCTCGGGCCGCTACCAGTTCGACTGGGACTGCGGCTTCAGCTGCTTCGCCGTCGGCAAGACCACGCTGCTGGTGAAGGCGCGCGCAGCCAACCGTGCGCCCGGCGCGACCTGGTTCACCATCTTCGACGCCTTCGACCAGAAGGCGGTGCAGGGGCAGCCGATGTTCACCATCGACCTCGCGCTCGGCAGCCCCGACGCGACGCCGCCCACCGTGTCGGTGGCGGCCCCTTCGATGGCCACGGTGGGACAGCTCACCGTCATCGCGCCGGCGGTGGTCGACAACGTGGGCATCGTCGGCGTGAAGGTCGTCGGCCGCGACAGCATTCCGATCTGCACCTTCACCGCCCCGCCCTTCACCTGCAGCTGGACGCCCGGCGCCCCCGGCATGCAGACCATCCGCGTGATCGCGCTCGATGCGGCCGGCAACACGGCAGTGGCCGCGGCCAACGTGATCGTCAACCCGCCCTCGGACACCGTGCCGCCGGCGGTGGCCCTGACGGTGCCGGCGAGCGTGCCAGCGGGCACGGCTGCGCGGCTCGCCGCCAATGCATCCGACAACGCCGGCGTGGCCGAGGTGAAGTTCATCGTCGATGGCAGGACGGCCTGCGCCCTGCACGCCGCCCCTTACGTGTGCGCCTGGACGCCGAAGCGGCCCGGCGGGGCGAACGTCGAAGTTCGCGCGACGGACGCGGCGGGCAACGTGGCCAGCACGTCTGCCGCCATGCGCATCGAGGGTCTGCGTCCGGAAGACCTCTAGGCCATGGGCGGCGGCCGCCCGCTCGGTCGGCAGCTGCCGGTCGTTGCCTGCGTCAGTACCTGTTGGTGAAGCTCGCGTTACCCAGCCCGGTGCCGATGGTCAGCACGCCCCAGTGGCGCACGTCGCGCATGAAGGGCAGCTCGCTCAGGCCCTGCACCACTGCGTCGTTGTGCATCAGTACCAGCGTCGGGCCGGAGCCCATCATCGGCATGCGGCGCCACAGCTGGCTGGGCAGGTGGAAGGCATGGCCTTCCCAGTCGCCCGGCAGGTTCTGCGCGCCTCGCGCGATGGAGCCATCGGGCCGGATGAGGCCCGGACAGCCGATGCCGATGAAAGGAGCGAGCCGGATCTTCTTGCGCTCGCTGTAGAGGATCATGTCCTGCAGCATGTAGGCGATGTGATCGACCATGCCGCCGCGGTTGGGGCCCTCGTCGGCATGGCGCCACTTCTCGCGCCGCACCACCTTCGCGAGCGAGAAGTCGGGTGCCTTGCGGTGGCGCGTCTTCACGATGCCGCAGCGCACGTTGGTGCCGCCGATGTCGACCGCCAGGATCGCGTCGTGCCCCTTCAGCATGGCCGGCGGCACCAGGTGCACCCAGCCGATCAGGCCGCCGTCGTCCACGTCGTGCGACAGGCGCGCGATCTGCACGTGCAGGCCCATCTCCTCGAGGATGGCGCCGGTCTGCAGGATGGCGCGCTCGCCCACGTCGCTCTCGGGAAAGCCGCCGCCGATGACGATGCGCTCGACCTTCTTCCACGAGGGCTGGCGCATGAAGCGCTGGATCACGAAGGCCAGTTCCTGCGCGAATTCCTCGATGGCCACGTGCATCAGGTCGGTGGCTTCCGACGCCTTCTTCTCGCTCAGCGCGCGGTCGAGCACCTTCTTCGAGAGGTCGCGCGAGTGCGAACTCCCCAGCGGATCCTTGCCGTTCTTGCGGCGGCGCTTGCGCCAGCGTTCCAGCAGCTCGCGGAAGGCGGTCTGGCTGGCCTGGTCGCCGACGAAGCCGTCCTTGTCGCGCAACTGGAGGCTGTAGCCGTCCACCTGCAGGCCGGGCAGTTCGCGCAGGCCATGGACGTTGGGGCCGGGGAGGTTGTCGTCGCTCGCGGGTGGGGTCTTTTTCTTCATCGCTGGCCACTTTGGCCCCGGACGGCCGCCGGCCCCATCGGCACCGCACGCCAGGGTTTGTAGGAGATCGACGGGTACGCGCGACGAGGCGTTGTCTATACACTGGCCCGGATGCACCTGCCCCGCAGCTTACGCATCTTCGCGCGCGCCGCCCTGCTCATCGCCCTCGCGTGGCTTGCCGTCTGCGGCGCCGCGCGGGCGGCAGACGAGACGCTGCGCGTCGGCTCCAAGCGCTTCACCGAGTCGTACATCCTGGCCGAGTTGCTGGCGCAGACTGCCGCACCGCACACGGCCACGCCGCCGGTGGTTCGCCAAGGGCTGGGCAACACGGCCATCGTCTACGAGGCCCTGCGCTCGGGCGCCATCGACCTCTACGCCGAATACACCGGCACCATCGCACAGGAAATCCTCAAGGGCACACCCGCGGGCACGCGAGAGGAGATGAACGCCGCACTCGCGCCGATGGGCCTGGGCGTTGCGATTCCGCTGGGCTTCAACGACGGCTACGCGCTCGCGGTGCGCGCCGCCGATGCCGACCGGCTGGGCCTGCGCACGCTGAGCGACCTGGCGAAGCACCCCGAGCTGAAGTTCGGCCTCTCGAACGAATTCATCGGCCGTGCCGACGGCTGGAAGGGCCTGGCCGGGCGCTACGGCTTCACGCAGGCGCCCACCGGCCTCGACCACGGCCTGGCCTACGACGCGGTGGCCGCCAAGCAGATCGACGTGATCGACATCTACACCACCGACGCCAAGATCGACCACCTGGGCCTGCGCGTGCTGGAGGACGACAGGAAGTACTTCCCGCGCTACGACGCCGTGGTGCTCTACAAGCTCGACCTGCCCAGACGGCTGCCCAAGGCCTGGGCCGCGCTGCAGGCGCTGGAGGGCAAGGTCGACGAGCACGCCATGATCGCGATGAATGCGCGCGCCGAACTGCAAGGCGTGCCCTTCGACCAGATCGCACGCGACTTCATCTCCAGCACCTCCAGGGGCTCGGCAAATGCGCAGCCGCCGGAGGCACGCCGCGGCTTCGTCGCCAAGCTGTTCGGCCCCGACCTGTGGAAGCTCGCGCGGCAGCACCTGCTGCTGGTGGCGCTGTCGGTGGGCATCGCGATTCTCGTGGGCGTGCCGATCGCGATCCTGGTGTTTCCGCACGTGCGGCTGCGTGCCGTGGTGCTGGGCTTCGCGAGCCTGCTGCAGACCGTGCCCTCGCTGGCGCTGCTGGCCGTCCTGATCTCGATGCTGGGCGCCATCGGCGCGCTGCCGGCGCTGATCGCGCTCACCCTCTACTCGCTGCTGCCGATCATGCGCAACACGGTGACGGGCCTGGCCGAAGTGCCCAACGGCCTGCGCCTCGCCGGCACGGCCCTAGGCATGACACCGCCGCAGAGCCTTCGCCTGGTGCTGCTGCCGCTCGCGCTGCCCACCCTGCTGGCCGGCGTGCGCACCGCCACCGCGATCGCCATCGGCACCGCCACCATCGCCGCCTTCATCGGCGCAGGCGGCTTCGGAGAACGCATCGTCACGGGCCTGGCCCTCAACGACCGCGAACTGCTGGTGGCAGGCGCACTGCCGGCCGCGGCATTGGCGCTGTTGAGCGAAGGCGTCTTCGAACTCATCGAATACCTGATGCGCAGGCGCCGCCGGGCACCACCCTCTTCATCGCCGCCTTGATGCGGGAGCGGACAGCCGAACGCAGAGGAACCCCGAAACATCTCTTCGGGTATTCCTTCCGCGCCCTCTTCGTCCGGCAGCCCGTTACCGATACGCTGAAGCTCAGGCCAGCGTGTAGGCCGTCTTCACCGTCGTGAAGAACTCCTGCGCATAGCGGCCCTGCTCGCGCGGACCGTAGCTCGAGCCCTTGCGGCCGCCGAAAGGCACGTGGTAGTCCACGCCCGCCGTCGGCAGGTTGACCATCACCATGCCGGCCTGGCTGTGGCGCTTGAAGTGCGTGGCGTACTTCAGCGAGGTGGTGGCGATGCCGGCCGAGAGGCCGAACTCAGTGTCGTTGGCCGTGGCCAGTGCCTCCTCGTAGTTCTTCACGCGGATCACGCTGGCCACCGGGCCGAAGATCTCTTCCTTGTTGATGCGCATGGTGGCGGCCGATTCGCTGAAGAGGGCCGGCGACATGTAGTAGCCGTCGGTTTCCAGCTTCAGCAGCTCGCCGCCGGCCGCCAGCGTCGCGCCTTCGCTCTTGCCGATGGCGACGTATTCCATGTCCTGGTCGAGCTGCGACTTCGACGAGACCGGGCCCATGTCGGTGCCCTGCGCGAGCGCGTCACCCACCTTGATCTTCGCCATGCGTTCCTTCATGGCGTCGATGAACTTCGGATAGATGCCTTCGGTGACGATCAGCCGGCTCGACGCGGTGCAGCGCTGGCCGGTCGAGTAGAAGGCGCTCTGCACGCTCAGCTCCACGGCCTGTGCGAGGTCGGCATCGTCAAGAATCACCTGCGGGTTCTTGCCGCCCATCTCGAGCTGCACCTTCTTGTGGTTGGTGACGCACTGCACCGCGATGTTGCGGCCCACGCCCACCGAGCCGGTGAAGCTGATCGCGTGGATGCCCGGGTGGTTGACCAGCGCATTGCCGATCACGCTGCCGCGCCCCATCACCAGGTTGAACACGCCGGCCGGAATGCCCGAGCGGCTGATGATCTCCGCGATCGCCCAGGCGCTACCCGGCACGAGGTCGGCGGGCTTGAGCACTACGCAGTTGCCGAAGGCCAGCGCGGGCGCGATCTTCCAGGCCGGGATGGCGATCGGGAAGTTCCACGGCGTGATGAGACCGACCACGCCCACCGGCTCGCGCGTGATCTCCACGCCGATGTTCGGCCGCACCGAAGGCAGAACCTCGCCCGACAGGCGCAGGCACTCGCCCGCGAAGAACTTGAAGATGTAGCCCGCGCGCGCGGCCTCGCCGATGCCCTCGGCCTTGGTCTTGCCCTCTTCCCGCGAGAGCAGCGTGCCCAGTTCTTCCTTGCGCGCGAGGATCTCGTTGCCGATCTTGTCGAGCGCATCTGAGCGCGCCTGCACGCTGCCGGTGGCCCAGGCCGGGAAGGCTGCGGTGGCGGCGGCTACGGCCGCATCGACGTGCGAGGCATCGCCCTGCGTGTACCGGCCGATCACGTCGGACAGGTTGCTCGGATTGACGTTGGGGCTGTAGCCGGCGCCTGCACGCCATTCGCCGCCGATGAGGTTGTCGAAGTTCTGCATGTTGGGTCCTTTTTCAATACGGTTCGAAGAATCGCCAGTCATTACGGGAATACCGCGGAACCGGCTTTGCCGGGCCGCAGGTATTGCCCCCTGCAAGGGGGTTGGCGGCCACACGGAGTGGGCAAGCCTGGGGGTGATTCTCTACCTCACCATGCAGGGCTTCTTGTTGTCGAAGGTCCACCCCGGGATGAGGTACTGCATGGCCTGCGCATCGTTGCGCGCGCCCAGTCCGTGCTTCAGGTACAGCTGGTGCGCCTTCTCGACCTCGTCCATGTCGAGTTCCACGCCCAGGCCGCCGCGCGTGGGCACCTTCACGAAGCCGTCCTCGATGCGCAGCGGCGCCTTCGTCAGGCGCTGGCCGTCCTGCCAGATCCAGTGCGTGTCGATGGCCGTCACCTTGCCGGGGGCCGCGGCGGCCACGTGGGTGAACATCGCGAGCGACACGTCGAAGTGGTTGTTGGAGTGAGAACCCCAGGTCAGGCCCCAGGCCTGGCACAGCTGCGCCACGCGCACCGAGCCCTGCAAGGTCCAGAAATGCGGATCGGCCAGCGGGATGTCGACCGACTGCAGCGAGAGGCTGTGCACCATCTCGCGCCAGTCGGTGGCGACCATGTTGGTGGCGGTGGGCAGGCCGGTGGCGCGGCGGAACTCGGCCATCACCTCGCGGCCGGAGAACACGCCCTCGGCGCCGCATGGGTCCTCGGCGTACGCCATCACTCCATGCAGGTCGCGGCACAGGCGGATCGCGTCCTGCAGCAGCCAGCCGCCGTTGGGGTCGAGCGTGACGCGGGCCTTCGGAAAGCGCTCGTGCAGCGCACGGATCGCCTCGACCTCTTCCTCGCCGCGCAGCACGCCGCCCTTGAGCTTGAAGTCGGTGAAGCCGTAGCGCGCATGCGTGGCCTCGGCCAGGCGCACGATGGCCTCGGGCGTCATCGCCTCCTCGTGGCGCAGGCGGAACCAGTCGTTGTCGGCGCCGGGGTCGCTTTCGTACGGCAGATCGGTCTTGCTGCGGTCGCCCACGTAGAAGAGGTAGCCGAGCATCTGCACCGCATCGCGCTGCTGGCCCTCGCCGAGCAGGGCCGCCACGGGCACTTCGAGGAACTGGCCCAGCAGGTCGAGCAGCGCGGCCTCGACGGCCGTGACCGCGTGGATGGTCACGCGCAGGTCGAAGGTCTGCAGGCCGCGCCCGCCGCTGTCGCGGCCGGCGAAGGCGCTGCGCATGCTGTTGAGGACCGCGTTGTGCCGGCCGATCGGCTGGCCGACGATGAGCTCGCGCGCGTCCTCCAGCGTCTGGCGGATCTTCTCGCCGCCGGGCACTTCGCCCACGCCGGTGTGGCCGGCGCTGTCGGTCAGGATCAGCAGGTTGCGCGTGAAGAACGGCCCGTGGGCGCCGCTCAGGTTCATCAGCATGCTGTCGTGGCCCGCGACCGGGACCACGCGCATGCCGGTGACGACGGGAGCGCCCGAAGGCGACGAAGTGGAATCTGAAAGCGTCATCTTTTAATCAATCCAAAACCGGGCCGGTCCTTTCGGGGAACACCGAGGAACCGGCTTTGCCGGGCCTCAGGTGTTGCCCCCCGGCGAGGGGGTTGGCGAAGCGACACGAAGTGCGCGAAGCCTGGGGGAGAGCCAGTTATTCAGCGGTGATGTGGCGGGCGTCGATCAATGTCTTCCAACGCGTCCATTCGCGCAACTGGAAGGCGGTGAATTCCTCCGGCGTGCTGGCGACGATCTCCAGGCCCTGGTCGAGCATGCGCTTCTTCGTCTCCGGGTCCTGCATGGCGGCGACGACCGCGTCGCTCAGCTTCTTCTTCACGGCGGGCGGCAGGCCCTTGGGCGCGGCCATGCCCTGCCATGAATAGACCTCGGCGCCCTTCACGCCGGCCTCGGCCAGCGTGGGCACGTCGGGCAGCACCGGCGAGCGCTTGTCGCCCGTGACGGCGATGGCGCGCAGCTTGCCGCCGCGGATGTGCGGCAGCACCGCATTCACGTTCTGGAACGAGAAGTCGACCTGGTTGCCCAGCAGGTCGTTGATCGCGGGCGCACCGCCCTTGTAGGGCACGTGCACGCCTTCGGTCTTCGTCTGCTGCCAGAAGAGCTCGGCCGAGAGATGGTCGGACGAGCCGTTGCCCGAGCTCGCGAACGAGACCTTGCCCGGCGTCTTGCGCAGCAGCGCCAGCACGTCGTCCACCGTGCGCTCCGGCCGCGCGACATTCGCGACGAGCACGTTGGGTGCCTGCACGGGCACGCTGATGTAGTCGAAGTCTTTCGTCGCGTCGTAGGACACGCTCTTCTGCAGGTGCGGCGTGACGACGAAGGCGCCGAGCGAGGACACCAGCAGCGTGTAGCCATCGGGCGCTGCGCGCTTCACCTGGCCGGTGCCGATGGTGCCGGTGGCGCCGGGCCGGTTGTCGACGACGAAGCTGCCGCCGAGCTTCGTCTGCAGCTGCAGCGCGATGGTGCGGGCGACCATGTCGGTGGAACCGCCGGCAGGGAACGGCACGATGATCGTCACTGGCCTCTGCTGGGGCCACGCATCCGCTTGCGCGACGGCGGCCTGGGGCAGCAGCACGGCCGCGGCGGACGCGAAGGCCGCCGCAAGAAGGCTTCGCCTTTGCATGCGCGTCATCCGGTCAGATCCTCACGGCCTGCCGGGCCAGCAGCTTCCAGCTGCCGCCCTGCTTCTGCCAGACGCCGAGGATCTTCAGCGCCACCTTGCCGGGCTTGCCCGAGTCGTTGGTGTCGGCCGTGAGCGTGTGGCGCACGATGGCGGTGTTGCCGTCGACCACCTTGATGGCCTGGTCGGTGATGGCGATGGTCACGAAGTCGGACTTGCCGTCGAGCAGGTCGGCGATGAAGCTGGCCTTGGTGTCGACCTTGCCGCCCGAGTGGCCGTAGCTGAGGTCGTCGGCCACCAGCGCGCCCAAGGCCGGCGCGGTGGGATCGATCATCGCGATGCGCAGCCGCTCGGCGGCCGCGGCCACCTCGGGCGCTGCCGACGCGGCATTGCCCGCGGGCATCACCGAGCAGGCCGAGAAAAGGGCCGCCGAAGCGGCGATCAGGAAGAGCTTCTTGAGGAACATGGCGTCTTGTCTCCGTTGTTGTGATGGGTCTTGCGCCAGGAGCCGGCTTACTGGGGGCCGAGCGCGTCGATCAGCGCCTTGAGCTTTTCCATCTCCTCGGGCGTGAGGTCGGTGAGCGGTGCGCGCACGGGGCCGGCGTCGTGGCCGACGATCCTTGCGCCGGCCTTCACGATGCTCACCGCGTAGCCCGGCACGCGGTTGCGCAGCTCGAGGTAGGGCATGAAGAAGTTCTTCAGCAGGCGGTGCTGCGTCGGCAGGTCGTCGGCGGCGACGGCCTTGTAGAAGTCCATGGCGGTCTTCGGAATGAAGTTGAAGACGGCCGACGAATACACCGGCGTGCCCATCGCCTTGTAGGCGGCGGCGTAGACCTCCGCGGTGGGCAGGCCGCCCAGGTAGGCGAAGCGGTCGCCCATCTTCTGGTAGATGGCGACCATGGCCTCGATGTCGCCCACGCCGTCCTTGAAGCCGACGAGGTTGGGGTTGCGTTCGGCCAGTGCGGCCAGCGTGTCGGGCTTGAGGCGGCTGGTGGCGCGGTTGTAGACGATCACGCCGAACTTCACGCTCCTGCACACGGCCTCGACGTGCGCGGCCAGGCCTTCCTGGCCGGCTTCGGTGAGGTAGTGCGGCAGCAGCAGGATGCCGTGCGCGCCGGCCTTCTCTGCGGCCTGCGCGCACTGGATGGCGAAGCGCGTGGGGCCGCCTGCGCCCGCGATGATCGGCACCACGCCGCGGCAGGTGTCCACTGCCGTCTGGATGATTCCCGGGTACTCGTCGCCGGTCAGCGAGAAGAACTCACCGGTGCCGCCGGCCGCGAACAGCGCGCTCGCGCCGTAGGGGGCGAGCCATTCGAGGCGCTGCTGGTAGCCCTTCTTGTTGAAGTCGCCGTTGCTGTCGAAGTCGGTCAACGGGAACGAGAGCAGGCCGGAGCCCATGATGGTCTTGAGTTCTTGCGGGTTCATCGGGAAGAGTCCAGTGAAGATGAGGAAAAGGAGAAGGAAATGCTGCGGGCGATGCGGCCGCCGCCGGGCCGCCCCAAGGCGAGCCGCGCCTCCTCCTCGGGGGGTGGCGAATTGCACGGAGCGCAGCGAGTGAAAAGCCGGGGGTCGGGCATGACTAGTCGAGCCTGACGTTGGCTTCCTTGATGACCTGGGCCCAGCGCGCTCGCTCCTTGGCGAAGAACTGGTCCTGTTCGGGCGCGGTCATGGTCACGACCTCGGCGCCCTGGCCGGCGAGGCGGGCGCGGATGTCGGCGGTGCGGATGATGCGCACCAGCTCGCGATTGAGCCGATTGACGATCGCGTCAGGCACGCCGCGCGCGGCGACCATGCCCTGCCAGGTGCCCGACTCGTAGCCGGGGGCGCCCTGCTCCGCGATGGTCGGCACGCTGCCGATCAGCGGCATGCGGGTGGCCTTGGACACGGCGATCAGCTTGAGCTTGCCGGCCTGCACCTGCGGGTAGGTGGCGAGCATGCCGTTCATCAGCACCTGCGTCTGGCCCGACACGGTGTCGAGCACGGCCTGCACGCCACCCTTGTAGGGCACGTACTCCCACTTGGCGCCGATGCGGCGCTGCAGCTCGATGCCCGCGAGATGCGCGGTGCTGCCGCTGGCGGTGACGGCGAAGTTGAGATCGCTTTTCTTCGAGAGCTCGACCAGCTCCTTCAGCGTGCCGGCCTGAACCGACGGGTGCACCACCAGCAGGTGCGGCGAGTAGGCCAGCATGGCCACGCCGCGCAGGTCCTTCGACGGGTCGAAAGGCAGCTTGGGATACAGCGACGGGCTGATGGCCAGCGCGCCGAGGTCGCACAGCATCAGCGTGTAGCCGTCGGCCGGCGCCTTGGCCAGCAGGTCGGCGCCGAGGTTGCCGTTGGCGCCGGCCTTGTTGTCGATGACGACGGGCTGCCCGAGCGCCTCCGACAGCGGCTGGCTGATGGCGCGCGCAATGATGTCGGAAGAGCCGCCCGGCGGGTACGGAACGATGATGCGGATCGGCTTCGAGGGCCAGTTGCCTGTGCCGCCCTGCGCGCCTGCCGCGGCCTGCGCGAAGGAGCGCGCCGGCAAGCTGGCGGCCAGCGTGGTGGCGAGCGCGGCGCCGAGTGCGCCGCGTCGGGAGATGGTCATGCTGCCTCCTGTTGTTCGATGGTCGTCACTGCTTGCGCGCGATGAGCCGCACAAGTTATCAGTCATCGTACAACTAGGCAGACAACTTGTCCAGCAGGCCGGACAAGAAAAATGTCAGTGGGAGGAGGCGCCGTCGGACGATGGCGGGGACGCATCGCCCCCAGCAGTGGCGGCGGCATCGGCCTTCGCCTTCTGCTGCGCGGCCTCCTGCGCCATGCGCAGCCGCTCGCGGCTGTTGGTCAGGTGGATGCGCATGGCGGCGCGCGCCGATTCGGCGTCGCGCCGCGCGATGGCAGCGTAGATCTCTTCGTGCTCGCGATTGACGCGGCTCAGGTAAGGCGCCCCGCCCTCGTGCGTGCGGATGGCGCTGATGCGGGTGCGCGGGATGAGCGTGGTGCCCAGGTGCCGCATGATGTCCGCGAAGTAAGGATTGCCGGTCGACTCGGCGATCTGCAGGTGGAAGCGGAAGTCCGGCCCCACCGTGTCGCCCGCCACCACCACGTTGCGCTCGAAGTCGTCGAGCGCCTGCCGCATGGCGACCAGCTGTTCGTCGGTACGGCGGCTGGCGGCGAGGCCGGCAGACTCAGTCTCCAGGCTGATGCGCAGCTCCAGCACGGCGAGCACGTCGACGGAGGCGGCGATCTCGCCCGGATCGAGGCGGAACACCCCGCCCGTTCGCGGCTGCAGCACGAAGGTGCCCACGCCGTGCAGCGTCTCGACCAGCCCCGCGGCCTGCAGCTTCGACAGCGCCTCGCGCACCACGGTGCGGCTCACGCCATAGGCCTGCATGATGGCCGACTCGGTCGGCAGCTTGTCGCCAGGGCGCAGCGCCTGGCTGCGGATCTTCTCGCCCAGGTCTTCCACCAGCCCGTGCGCGAGTCCGCGCGCACGCTGCCGCGGACGCCCCACGAAAGACGGCGCCGAAGAAGCGGCCTCCGCCGGAGCGTCCGACACCAAGGGATTACCCGCAGTCGTCTGAACCATGGCCACGATGATAATCTCCAAACTAGTTGTACGACAACCGATAACCTATCACTCAACTCCCAAGCGTCGCGGGCGAATCCGCCGGCGGCCTGCGGTTTCCACGGCACCGAAATGCAGCGCCTTTTCGACCTCACGACCGACCTTGCTTGCACGGCATCGTACCGGCCGCTCCAGCGAAACCGCCGCAACGCTCACCCCTCGGAAACCATGACTCCTGCATGCAAGGACGAGCAGCCATGACAGACAACAACAAGATGAACCGCCTCCTGCTGACCGGCGCGGCCGGCGGCCTCGGCAAGGTGCTGCGCGAACGGCTCAAGCCGTATGCGAACGTGCTGCGGCTGTCGGACATCGCCGCGCTGGCGCCGGCTGCCGATGCGCACGAGGAAGTCGTGCCCTGCGACCTCGCCGACAAGGCCGCGGTGCACGCGCTGGTGGAAGGCTGCGACGCCATCGTCCACCTGGGCGGCGTGTCGGTGGAGCGGCCGTTCGAGGAGATCCTCGAGGCCAACATCAAGGGCGTGTTCCACATCTACGAGGCCGCGCGCCGCCATGGTGTGAAGCGCGTGGTGTTCGCGAGCTCCAACCACGTGATCGGCTTCTACAAGCAGAGCGAACGCATCGATGCCCACGCCGCGCGCCGGCCCGACGGCTACTACGGCCTGTCGAAGTCCTTCGGCGAGGACGTGGCGCAGTTCTACTTCGACCGCTGGGGCATCGAGACGGTGAGCATCCGCATCGGCTCGTCTTTCCCCGAGCCGGCCAACCGCCGGATGATGAGCACCTGGCTGAGCTACCGCGACCTGACTTCGCTGATCGAGAAGTCGCTCTTCACGCCCGACGTGAAGCACACCGTGGTCTACGGCATGTCGAACAACCGCGACGTGTGGTGGGACAACAGTGCGGCCGCGCACCTGGGCTTCGTGGCGCAGGACAGCTCCGAAGTGTTCCGCGACAAGGTCGAGCAGCAGCCCCCCGTCGCGCCCACCGACCCCAACGCCATCTACCAGGGCGGCGCCTTCACGGCACAGGGTCCGTTCGGTGATTCAGGCAATGCGCGCTGAGCTCGTCCTCGACGCACGCAACGGCACCGGCGAGAGCCCGGTGTGGCATGCCGCCGAGCAGGCGCTGTACTGGGTCGACATTCCCGCGCGTGCGCTGAACCGCTGGCACGCGAGCGAAGGCCACGCGCAGTGGAAGGCCGACGAGATGATCGCCTGCATCGCGCCGCGCGCCGACGCGCCCGGCGAGTGGATCGCCGGCATGGAAAGCGGCCTCTTCTCGCTGAAGCCGCAGGCCGACGGCACGCTGGCCGCCGCCGCGCTCGCCCGCGTCGAACACGCGGCGCCCGCCATGCGCTTCAACGACGGACGCTGCGACCGCCAGGGCCGCTTCTGGGCCGGCACCATGCTGCTCGACATGGCCGCAGGCGCGCGCGTCGGCCGCCTCTACAGCTACGGCAAGGGCGACCGCGGTGCCGCCCTTCGCCTCGACGACCTCATCGTGCCCAACGGCCTGGCCTTCAGCCCCGACGGCCGCACCATGTACCTCTCCGATTCGCACCCCACGGTGCAGGCCGTCTGGGCCTTCGACTACGACACCGCCACCGGCACGCCGAGCAACCGGCGACTCTTCGTCGACATGACGCCCCTGCCCGGCCGACCCGACGGCGCCGCGATCGACACAGACGGCTGCTACTGGATCTGCGGCAACGACGCGGGCCTGGTGCACCGCTTCACGCCCGATGGCCGGCTCGACCGATCTCTCGAAGTGCCGGTGAAGAAGCCCGCGATGTGCGCCTTCGGCGGCGCGGGCCTCGACACCCTGTTCGTCACCTCGATCCGCCCCGGCGGCATCGACCTGTCGGACCAGCCGCTCGCCGGGGGCGTCTTCGCGCTGCGGCCCGGCGCGCAGGGCGTCGCGGAACCGGCCTTCGGCAGCTGAACCCCTTTCAACAACCACCAAGCAAGAGGACGAGACAAATGAAATTCGCCAAGAAGACCCTGATCGCAATTTCCGCGTGCGCAGCAGCCGCGCTGACCACCATGGCTGCACACGCCACCGAGTTCCGTTCGGCCGACATCCACCCCGACGACTACCCCACCGTGACCGCGGTGAAGTTCATGAGCGAGCGCCTGAAGGCGCTGTCGGGCGGCAAGCACAGCATCAAGGTGTTCAACAACAGTGCGCTCGGCAGCGAGAAGGACACGATCGAGCAGACCAAGATCGGCGCGCTGCAGATGGTGCGCGTGAACATCGCGCCGATGAACAACATCTGCCCCGAGACGCAGGTGCCGACCATGCCCTTCCTGTTCCGCTCGGTCGACCACCTGCACAAGGTGCTCGACGGCCCGATCGGCGAGGAGATCCTGAAGTCGTGCGAGAAGCAGGGCTTCGTCGGCCTGGCCTACTACGACAGCGGCGCGCGCTCGATGTTCACCGCCAAGAAGCCGGTGCGCAGCTTCGCCGACATGAAGGGCCTGAAGGTGCGCGTGCAGCAGTCCGACCTGTGGGTGTCGATGCTCGAGGCCATGGGCGCCAACGCCACGCCGATGCCGATGGGCGAGGTGTACACGGGCCTGAAGACCGGTCTGATCGACGCCGCCGAGAACAACTACCCCACCTATGAGAGCGCCCGCGCCTTCGAGGTGGCCAAGTACTACAGCAAGACCGAGCACTCGATGGCGCCCGAGATGCTGCTGTTCTCCAAGCGCGCGTGGGACAAGCTCTCGGCCGAGGAGCAAGGCTGGATCCGCCAGGCCGCCAAGGAGTCGGTGCCCTACATGCGCAAGCAGTGGGAAGAGCGCGAAGTGAAGTCGCTGGCCACCGTGAAGGCCGGCGGCGCCGAGATCATCGAGGTGGACAAGGCGCCGTTCCAGGCGGCGATGAAGCCGGTGTACGACAAGTTCATCACGGACGCGAAGCTGAAGGACCTGGTCAAGCGCGTCCAGGACACGAAGTGAGCGAGCCGCGCTGCTGAACCAACTCCTTCCCCCTCTGGGGGAAGGCCGGGATGGGGGCACGACGGCGCTGGCATAGGGACGCCGCTAGCCCCCACCCCTGCCCTCCCCCAGAGGGGGAGGGAGAAAACAGAGAAGAAACTTCATGTACACCAAACTTTGCCGCACCCTCGCGCGTGCTTGCATGTGGTTGGGCATCCTCGGCCTCGTCGCGGTGATCTGCGCCGTGAGCTGGCAGGTGTTCGGCCGCTATGTGCTCAACAACACCCCCACCTGGGCCGAAAGCCTCGCACTGCTGCTGGTGCTCTACGTCACCATGCTCGGCGTGGCCGTGGGCGTGCGCGACGCGGGCCACATCGGGCTCGAATCCTTCCTCGTGCTCGCGCCGGACTGGCTGCGGCTGAAGATGGAATACCTCATCCACGCGCTGATCCTGCTGTTCGGCATTGCCATGGCCTGGAACTGCGCCTCGCTCGCCGAATCGGTGTGGGACTACAGATTGCCCACGCTCTGGATCTCCGAGGGCTGGAAGTACGTGCCCGCCGCCGCATCGGGCGTCCTCATCGTGATGTTCTCCATCGAACACATCATCGCGCTCGCCCAGGGCCGCGAAGTCGAACCTGCCTGGGGCTGAACCGCACCATGACGATCCCTCTGCTCATTCTCTGCCTCTCGTTCACGCTCTTCCTCCTGCTGGGCGTGCCGGTGGCTTTCTCCATCGGCCTGTCGGCCCTGGCCACGCTGCTGTATGAAGGCCTGCCGCTGGCGGTCGGCTTCCAGCAGATGACCTCGGGCATGGGCATCTTCTCGTTCCTCGCCATCCCGTTCTTCATCTTCGCCGGCGAGCTGATGCTCTACGGCGGCATCGCGGACCGCATCGTCAACCTGGCGCGCGACCTGGTGGGCCACGTGCGCGGCGGCCTGGGCATGTCGAACGTGGTGGCCTGCACGCTGTTCGGCGGCGTATCGGGTTCGCCCGTGGCGGACGTCTCGGCCATGGGCGCCGTGATGATCCCGATGATGAAGAAGGAGGGCTATCACGCCGACTACGCGGTCAACGTGACGACCCACGCGGCTCTGGTGGGCGCCCTGATGCCGACCAGCCACAACCTCATCATCTATTCGCTCGCGGCGGGCGGAAAGGTGTCGATCGCAGCGCTGATCCTGGCCGCGCTGCTGCCGGCCGCGGTGCTCACCCTCAGCAACCTCGCGGCCGCCTACCTGGTGGCGGTGAAGCGCGGCTACCCCGCGGGCACCTTCCCCGGCTGGGCCATCGTGGGCCGCTCGTTCGCGGCGGCGCTGCCGGGCCTGTTCGTGGTGCTGCTGATCCTGGGCGGCATCCTGTCGGGCATCTTCACCGCCACCGAATCGGCGGCGGTGGCGGTGCTCTACGCCCTGGCGCTCACCATCTTCGTCTACCGCACGCTGAAGTGGGAGCACTTCATCAAGGCCGCATCGAAGGCGGTGCGCACCACCGGCGTGATCCTGCTGCTGATCGGCATCTCCAGCACCTTCGGCTACCTCATCAGCCTGTACGGCGTGGCCGAGCTCACGGGCCAGATGCTGTCGCAGGTGACGAGCACGCCATGGGTGATCTTCCTGCTCATCAACATCATCCTGTTCGTGCTGGGCACCTTCCTGGACATGGCGGCCACCATCCTGCTGTGCACGCCGATCTTCCTGCCCATCGCCCAGCAATACGGCATGACCTCGGTGCAGTTCGGCATCGTGATGCTCATCAACTGCGCGCTGGGCCTGAACACGCCGCCCGTGGGCACGACGCAGTTCGTGGGCTGCGCGATCGGCGGGGTGTCGGTGGGAACGGTGATGCGCACCATCTGGCCGTTCTACGGAGCGCTGATCTTCGCGCTGGCGGTGGTCACCTTCGTACCCGCGTTCTCCACATGGCTTCCCAGCATGTTCATGGTGGTGAAGTGACGTACACCCCCAGTCTTCGCGCACTTCGTGTCGCGTGCGCCTTCCCCCCTGCAGGGGCAACACCTGCGGCCGGCAAGGCCGGTTCCGCGGTGTTCCACGAGAAGACCGCGATCCTCTTTGCCGTCCTTGAAACCTGATATGTCCGACGCCGCAAGACCTCCGCTCTACATCCGCATCCACGCGGCCGACAACGTGGCCATCGTCGCCAACGACGGCGGGCTGAAGGCCGGCGCGGAGTTCGCCGACGGCCTGCGGCTGGTGGACAACGTGCCCCAGGGCCACAAGGTCGCGCTGGTCGACCTGGCCGAAGGCGAGGCCATCCGCCGCTACGACGTGGTGATCGGCTACGCGCTGAAGGCGTTGCCGCGCGGCAGCTGGGTGCACGAGCGCGTGATGCGCATGCCGACCGCGCCCGAGCTCGACGGCCTGCCCATCGCCACGGTCAAGCCCCCTGCCCTGCCTCCGCTGGACGGCTACACCTTCGAGGGCTACCGCAACGCCGACGGCTCGGTGGGCACGCGCAACATCCTGGCCATCACGCAGACGGTGCAGTGCGTGGCGGGCGTCACCGAGTTCGCCGTGCAGCGCATCAAGGCCGAGCTGTTGCCGAAGTACCCGAACGTCGACGACGTGGTGGCGCTGGAACACACCTACGGCTGCGGCGTGGCCATCGACGCGCCGGACGCCATCGTGCCGATCCGCACGCTGCGCAACATCAGCCTCAACCCGAACTTCGGCGGCGAGGTGATGGTGGTGAGCCTGGGCTGCGAGAAGCTGCAGCCCGAGCGGCTGCTGCCGCCAGGGAGCATTCCGATCGCCGACCAGCGCGCGGGCACCGCCCCCGACGCCGCGCTCGACGTGGTCTGCCTGCAGGACGACGCCCACGTCGGCTTCATGTCGATGATCGATTCGGTCATGCGCCAGGCCGAGGAGCACCTCGCCCGGCTCGACGCGCGCAAACGCGAGACCGTGCCCGCCAGCGAACTGGTGGTGGGCGTGCAGTGCGGCGGCAGCGATGCCTTCTCGGGCGTCACCGCCAACCCTGCCGTGGGCTTCTGCACCGACCTGCTGGTGCGCGCGGGCGCCACCGTGATGTTCTCCGAGACCACCGAGGTGCGCGACGGCATCGACCAGCTCACCTCGCGCGCATCCACGCCCGAGGTGGCCGAGGCCATGATCCGCGAGATGGCCTGGTACGACGCCTACCTGAAGAAGGGCATGGTCGACCGCAGCGCCAACACCACGCCGGGCAACAAGAAGGGCGGGCTCTCCAACATCGTCGAGAAGGCGATGGGCTCCATCGTCAAGTCGGGCTCCGCCCCGATCAGCGGCGTGCTCGCGCCCGGCGAGAAGGCCGCGCAGAAGGGCCTGATCTACACCGCCACCCCCGCCAGCGACTTCATCTGCGGCACGCTGCAGCTGGCCGCCGGCATCAACCTGCATGTCTTCACCACCGGCCGCGGCACGCCCTACGGACTGGCCGAGGTGCCGGTGATCAAGGTCGCCACGCGCAGCGACCTCGCGCGCCGCTGGCACGACCTGATGGACGTGAACGCAGGCCGCATCGCCGACGGCGAGGCCAGCATCGAGGACGTGGGCTGGGAACTCTTCCGGCTGATGCTCGACGTGGCCAGCGGCCGCAGGAAGACCTGGGCCGAGCACTGGAAGCTGCACAACGCGCTGGTGCTGTTCAATCCCGCGCCGGTGACCTGAGCAGGGACGAGCGCGACGCGCGGGTTCACGTCTCTATCTCTGATCCCTTTTTCAGAACAGTCTCTTCATCAATGGAGTCCCACATGGAAGACCTCAAGGACAAGACAGCCCTCGTCACAGGCGCCAGCACCGGCATAGGCGCGGCGGTGGCCATCGCCTTTGCCGCGCGCGGCATGCGCGTGGCGGTGCACTACAACAGCTCCGCCGACGCGGCGAACCAGGTGGTCGACACCATCCTCGCGGCTGGCGGCACCGCCTTTGCGCTGAAGGCCGACGTGCGCGACACGGGCGCGATCCGCGAGTGCGTGAAGCAGGCTTCGTCGCAGTTCGGCGGCCGCATCGACGTGCTGGTGAACAACGCGGGCAGCCTGGTCAGGCGCGTGCCGATCGCGGAGTTCGACGACGCGCTATTCGACGAAGTGCTGCACATCAACGCGCGCTCGGTGCTCGCGTTCTGCCGCGAGGTGGTTCCGTTGATGCGCAAGAGCGGCGGCGGCAACATCATCAACGTGACCTCGGTCGCGGCGCGCACCGGCGGCGGGCCTTCGGCCTACCTGTACGCAGGCTCGAAGGGCTTCGTGAGCACGGCGACGCACGGGCTGGCGAAGGAGCTGGTGGGCGATCGCATCCGCGTGAACGCGGTGGCACCGGGCGTCATCCAGACCCCCTTCCAGGACCGCTTCTCCACGCCCGCGATGCTGGAGAACTTCCGCGCCAGCATTCCGATGGGCCGGCTCGGCGAGCCCGAGGAATGCGTGGGCGCGTTCCTCTATCTCGCCTCGGAACAGCTCTCGGGCTACGTCACCGGACAGGTGATCGAGGTGAATGGCGGGCAGTACATGCCCTGAGCCTCCGGCGCCCTCCCTTATTCGGCAATCAACGCAAACCACGACGGAGACAAAGAAGATGACGATCCCATTCCTGCGCAAGCTGGCGGCCCTCGCGGGCGCGGCCTGCATCGCCTTCGGTGCTGCAGCCCCCGCGGCCCATGCCGCCGGCAACGACTACCCCAACCATGTGGTCGAGCTGGTCGTTCCCTACCAGCCCGGCGGCGGCACCGACGCGCTCGCGCGCGCCTTCGCCGACGCGAGCCGCAAGTACATGTCCGAGAGCATCGTGATCGTGAACCGCCCCGGCGCGGGCGGCGCCATCGGCTGGAACGAGGTGATCCACGCCAAGCCCGACGGCTACAAGCTCGCGGTGCTCACGGTCGAGCTGCTCACGCTGCCGCACCTGGGCCTGGCGAAGTTCAACTACGACGACTTCCAGCCCATCGCGCAGCTCAACGCCGACCCGGCCGCCATCACGGTGAAGGCCGACTCGCCCTACAACACCATCGAGGAATTCGTCGCCGCCGCAAAGAAGAAGCCGGGCGAGATGGGCGTGGGCAATTCGGGCACGGGCTCGATCTGGCACCTGGCCGCCTCGGCACTCGAAGACAAGACCGGCGCCAAGTTCAACCACATCCCGTTCCAGGGCGCAAACCCCGCCGTGCTGGCGCTGCTGGGCGGCCACGTCGAGGCGGTGGCCGTGAGCCCGGCCGAGGTTTCCACCTACGTGCAGGCCGGCAAGCTCAAGATGCTGATGGTGATGGCCGACAAGCGCCTGCCCGCCTTCGACAAGGTGCCCACTGCGAAGGAGCGCGGCATCGACATCTCGATCGGCACCTGGCGCGGCCTCGGCGCGCCGAAGAACACGCCGCCCGAAGTGATGGCCAAGCTGCGCGACATCGCCGCCAAGACCGCGAAGGAGCCGGCGCTGCGCGAGGTGATGGACAAGCAGAACCTGGGCTACGTCTACACCGACGGCGCCGCCTTCAAGGAAACGCTGGCGAAGGACAACGAGTACTTCAAGCAGCTCATCACCAAGCTGGGCATCAAGCCCTGAGGGAGGCATCGCATGCAACGCCGCACACTCATCCGCACCGCCCTCGCCTCTTCGGTCGCCGCAGCGCTTCCGGCTGCCTTCGCGCAAGGCAGCGGCAACTGGCCCACCGGCAAGCCCATCACCTATCTCGTGCCCTTTCCGGCGGGCGGCACCACCGACGTGCTGGGCCGGCTGATCGGGCAGAAGCTGGGGCCGGCGCTGGGCACCACGGTGATCATCGACAACAAGGGCGGCGCCGGCGGAAGCGTGGGCTCCGAGATCGGCGCGCGGGCCGCGCCCGACGGCTTCACGCTGGTGGGCGGCACGATCAGCTCGCACGCGATCAACATCAGCCTGTATCCCAAGCTCGGCTACGACCCGCAGAAATCGTTCGCGCCGGTGACGCTGATCGGCACCAACCCGGTGGTGCTGGTGGTGAACCAGGCCAGCCCCTGCAAGACGCTGAAGGACGTGATCGAAGCCAGCAAGGCCAAGGCCGGCGGGCTCTCGTCGGCCTCGGCCGGCACGGGCACCTCGCAGCACCTGGCGCTGGAACTGCTGGCCTACAAGTCGGGCGTGAAATTCACGCACATCCCGTACAAGGGCAGCGGCCCGGCGATCCAGGACGTGATCGGAGGGCAGGTCGACATGATGTTCGACACCACCGTGGTGGCCGGCCCGCACATCCAGAGCGGCAAGCTGCGCGCGATCGCCGTCACCTCGGCGAAGCGGCTGGCCTCGATGCCCGACGTGCCGACGGTGGCGGAGTCGGGCGTGCCGGGGCTGCAGGACTTCGAGGTGGTGTCGTGGCAGGCGATCTTCGTGCCCGCGAACACGCCGGCGCCGGTGGTCGACCGGCTGCACGCCGAGATCCGCAAGATCCTCGCGACGCCCGAGATGCAGGACAAGCTCAAGGGTTTCGGCATGGAGCCGGCCGACCTGAGCACCACGCAGATCGCGGCCTTCCAGAAGGCCGAGGTCGAAAAGTGGGCGCAGGTGATCAAGGCGGCGGGCATCAAGCCCGACTGACCGGCTGATCGGCGGGGGCGGCCGCGGATGGCCGGGAACCAAGGGAAGCTTCCTACGCCCCGGGCGAAAAGCCCTTTATAGAATGCCCCTCCGATCCGCTTTCCAGATCACTGCCACGTGTCCGACCGCTCCGCCGTACTGCCCCAATACCTGTTTCCCAAGCAGGCCCTGACCAATTTCGCCGGCTGGGTTGCGGGCAAGGAGCGGGGCGCCGTCACGACGTGGATCATCCGGCGCTTCGTGGCCAAGTACGGCGTGGACATGGGCGAGGCGCTCGAGTCGGACATCAGCCACTACAAGAGCTTCAACCAGTTCTTCACGCGCGAGCTCAAGCCCGGCGCCCGGCCGATCGCCCAGGCCGACCTCGTGTGCCCGGTGGACGGCGCGATCAGCCAGTTCGGCGCCATCGAGGGCGACCAGATCTTCCAGGCCAAGGGCCACAACTACACGACCACCGCACTGGTGGGCGGCGACGCCACGCTGGCTGCCAAGTTCGCGCACGGCAGCTTCGCCACGCTCTACCTGAGCCCGCGCGACTACCACCGCATCCACATGCCCTGCGACGGGCGGCTGGTGCGCATGATCCACGTGCCGGGCGACCTGTTCTCGGTGAACCCGACGACGGCGCGCGGCGTGCCCGGCCTCTTCGCGCGCAACGAGCGCGTGGTGTGCGTCTTCGAATCGGCGCGCGGGCCCTTCGTGCTGGTGCTGGTGGGCGCCACCATCGTCGGCAGCATGGCCACCGTCTGGCACGGCGTGGTCAACCCGCCGCGCGTGGGCGAGCTGCGCGAGTGGCACTACGCCGATCAGCAGATCGACATCCGCAAGGGCGACGAGATGGGCCGGTTCTTGCTGGGCTCCACCGTCGTCATGCTCTTCCCGGCGCCTGCGCTGGCCTTCAACCCGCAATGGGCGCCGGGCCGCGCGATCCGGCTGGGCGAAGCCATGGCCGACTACACCAATTTGTGAGGCTTTGTCTCACAACCCGCATCCAGCTTGTACTTACAGCTACAAAACTAGTAGCATTCTCATCGATTGCGATATAGTCGCCGGCCAACGAGACGGTTCATAACCAACCACAAGAACGCGAGGCATCGCCCTGCCCCCGCCAGGTCGACGGCCCGCCCAGCTTCGAGGAGATGATGTCGATGAGTACCAAGGAAAACGCAGCCATCAGCCAGCTGCTCGCCCTGCTCGAAGCCCGCTACGCACTGCGTGTGCTCTGGGCCCTGCGCGACGGCCACGCGCAGACCTTCCGCCTGCTGCAGGACAGCGTCGGCGGCATCACTCCCAACACGCTCAACACCCGCATCAAGGAACTGCGCGAGGCCGGTCTCGTCGGCCACGGCAGCGACGGCTACAGCCTCACGCTCAGCGGGCAGGACCTGCTCAAGCGCCTGTCCGACCTGCAGGCCTTCGCCGGCAAATGGCAGCTCGGCCAGCAGAAGAAGGCTGCGGCGACTGCGCCTGCCGTGCCCGCCGCCGCGGCCCCGACCGCTCCCGCCGCGCCGGTCTCGGCCCCGGCTCCCCCGGTTTCGGATCCCTCCGCGGACCCCCTCGCATCGCCCGCTTCCACGCCCGCACCGTCCGGCGACGACACCAGCCACGGCTGACCGCGCCCCGGAGCCGCCTGCCGGGCATCGGTAAACTCCGCTCCTTCGATCCACGGATCTCACATTCGACGCAAGGAACGCTCCCCATGCCCACCACCCCCTCCGGCCTGCAATACGAAGACACCGAAGTCGGCACCGGCGCCGAAGCCAAGGCCGGCCATCACGTGCACGTGCACTACACCGGCTGGCTCTACAACGATGGCGTGCAGGGCGCCAAGTTCGACTCCAGCCGCGACCGCAACGACCCCTTCGCGTTCTCGCTGGGCGCCGGCCAGGTCATCAAGGGCTGGGACGAAGGCGTTGCCGGCATGAAGATCGGCGGCAAGCGCACGCTGATCATTCCCGCGTCGCTGGGTTACGGCGCGCGCGGCGCGGGCGGCGTGATCCCCCCGAACGCCACACTGAAGTTCGACGTCGAACTGCTCGACGCCCACTGAGCCCTCTGCCGACGCGGCGACAAGGCCCGGTTTCGGGCCTTTTTTGTGTCCCGAAGGCCGTTTCGACCCCATTTTTTCGCTTGAAAAGCCTCTGGCCAGCCCCAAGTGGCTGGCTATCGTTTGTTTTCCGGCGCCTGCCGGTTCTTTGAAAAATGTCTGACCCGCAACAATCCGCACAGAACTCTCAAATGCTGCAAGGCGAGCCAAGTCCCGAAGAACTGGAGGCGGCGCATGCCGCCAACGAGGCCGAGGCGCTCGACGCCCTGGCCGCCGCGCAGGCCGAACTCGCCGCGCTGCAGGCCAAGAATGCCGAACTGGCCGATCAGTACCTGCGCGCCCAGGCAGACGTGCAGAACGCCCGCCGCCGCGCCGACGAAGAAGTCAGCAAGGCCCGCAAGTTCGCCGTCGAGGCCTTCGCCGAAAGCCTGCTGCCCGTGACCGACAGCCTGGAAGCCGGCCTGGCCGTCAAGGACGCCACGCCAGAGCAGATCCGCGAAGGCGCCGAGGCCACGCTGCGCCAGCTCAAGAGCGCGCTCGAACGCAACAAGGTGATCGAGGTGGCGCCCGCCCCCGGCACCAAGTTCGATCCGCACCAGCACCAGGCCATCTCGATGGTGCCCGCCGACCAGGAACCCAACACGGTGGTGAGCGTGCTGCAGAAGGGCTACACCATCAACGACCGCGTGCTGCGCCCCGCTCTGGTCACCGTCAGCGCGCCCAAGTGACGCCGGACGCTCTGCAGTACACAAGATTCCCACAGGAAATCCCCGTTTCGTCCCTTGAATCGCAACGGGTTATCCACACGTTCATAACAACATAACTTTCAGGCTTTCAGGAGTAAGAACATGGCAAAGATCATCGGCATCGACCTCGGCACCACCAACTCGTGCGTGTCGATCATGGAAGGCAACACCACGCGTGTGATCGAGAACTCGGAAGGTGCGCGCACCACGCCGTCGATCGTCGCGTACCAGGAAGACGGTGAAGTGCTGGTCGGTGCCTCGGCCAAGCGCCAGGCCGTGACCAACCCCAAGAACACGCTGTACGCGATCAAGCGCCTGATCGGCCGCAAGTTCGAGGAAAAGGAAGTCCAGAAGGACATCGACCTGATGCCCTACACCATCGCCAAGGCCGACAACGGCGACGCGTGGGTGGAAGTGCGCGGCAAGAAGATCGCCCCGCAGCAGGTCAGCGCCGACATCCTGCGCAAGATGAAGAAGACCGCCGAAGACTACCTCGGCGAAACCGTCAGCGAAGCCGTGATCACGGTGCCCGCCTACTTCAACGACGCCCAGCGCCAGGCCACCAAGGATGCCGGCCGCATCGCGGGCCTCGACGTCAAGCGCATCATCAACGAGCCCACCGCCGCTGCCCTGGCCTTCGGCCTGGACAAGCAGGACAAGGCCGACCGCAAGATCGCCGTGTATGACCTCGGCGGCGGTACCTTCGACGTGTCGATCATCGAAATTGCCGACGTGGACGGCGAGAAGCAGTTCGAAGTGCTGTCGACCAACGGCGACACCTTCCTGGGCGGCGAAGACTTCGACCAGCGCATCATCGACTACATCATCGGCGAGTTCAAGAAGGAACAGGGCGTCGACCTGAGCAAGGACGTGCTGGCCCTGCAGCGCCTGAAGGAAGCCGCCGAGAAGGCCAAGATCGAGCTGTCGAACAGCGCGCAGACCGACATCAACCTGCCCTACATCACGGCCGATGCATCGGGTCCGAAGCACCTGAACATCAAGCTGACCCGCGCCAAGCTGGAAAGCCTGGTCGACGAGCTGATCGAGCGCACCATCGCTCCCTGCCGCCTGGCCATCAAGGACGCCGGCATCAGCGTGGGCGACATCAACGACGTGATCTTGGTCGGCGGCATGACCCGCATGCCCAAGGTGCAGGAGAAGGTGAAGGAATTCTTCGGCAAGGATCCGCGCAAGGACGTGAACCCCGACGAGGCCGTGGCCGTCGGCGCCGCCATCCAGGGCCAGGTGCTCTCGGGCGACCGCAAGGACGTCCTGCTGCTGGACGTGACCCCGCTGTCGCTGGGCATCGAGACCATGGGCGGCGTCATGACCAAGATGATCGCCAAGAACACCACGATCCCGACCAAGTTCGCACAGACCTTCTCGACCGCCGAGGACAACCAGCCGGCCGTGACCATCAAGGTGTTCCAGGGTGAACGCGACATCGCCGCGGGCAACAAGCTGCTGGGCGAATTCAATCTCGAAGGCATTCCGCCGGCAGCGCGCGGCACGCCGCAGATCGAGGTGAGCTTCGACATCGACGCCAACGGCATCCTGCACGTCGGCGCGAAGGACAAGGGCACCGGCAAGGAGAACAAGATCACCATCAAGGCGAGCTCGGGCCTGTCGGAAGACGAGATCCAGAAGATGGTGAAGGACGCCGAGCTCAACGCCGCCGACGACAAGAAGAAGCTCGAGATCGTGCAGGCGCGCAACCAGGGCGAAGCCATGGTCCACAGCGTGAAGAAGTCGCTGGGCGAACACGGCGCAAGCCTCGAGGCCCCGGAGAAGGACGCGATCGAGACCGCGATCAAGAACCTGGAAGAAGCCCTCAAGGGCGACGACAAGGCCGCGATCGAGGAAAAGACCAACGCCCTGATGACCGCGAGCCAGAAGCTCGGCGAGAAGATGTACGCCGAATCGCAGGCCGCGGCCGGCGCCTCGGCAGCAGCCGGCGCGGCTGGCGCGGAAGCTGCATCGCACGCACAGGCTGACGACAACGTGGTCGACGCCGAAGTGAAGGAAGTCAAGAAGGGCTGATCTCCAGCCCGCCGACCAAGGCTGGAACACCTGAGAGGGTGCTCCAGCCTTTCTCGCTTCAGTCACCCGAGCTCCCGCCGCTTCTCCTGATCTCCCGATCGACCTGCCATGGCCACCAAACGCGACTATTACGAAACCCTGGGCGTCCCCAAGAACGCCAGCGAGGAAGAAATCAAGAAGGCTTATCGCAAGCTCGCGATGAAGCACCACCCGGACCGCAACCACGGCGACACCGCGAAGGAGGCCGAGGCCAAGTTCAAGGAGGTCAAGGAAGCCTATGAAATGCTTTCCGACGGCCAGAAGCGCGCGGCCTACGACCAGTACGGCCACGCCGGCGTCGACCCGAACATGCGCGGCCCGGGCGCCGAAGGCTTCGGCGGCTTCGCGGAAGCCTTCGGCGACATCTTCGGCGACGTGTTCGGAGGCGGCGGCCGCCGCGGCGGCGGCCGGCAGGTCTTCCGCGGCAGCGACCTGAGCTACGCGATGGAGATCACCCTCGAGGAAGCGGCCGAGGGCAAGACCACCGAGATCCGCATCCCGACCTGGGACGAGTGCGAGACCTGCCACGGCTCGGGCGCGAAGCCCGGCACCAAGCCCATCACATGCACCACCTGCCACGGCGCGGGCGCGGTGCAGATGCGCCAGGGCTTCTTCAGCGTGCAGCAGACCTGCCCCACCTGCCACGGCAGCGGCAAGATCATTCCCGAGCCCTGCACCGCATGCCACGGCCAGGGCAAGATCAAGCGCAACAAGACGCTCGAAGTGAAGATCCGCGCGGGCATCGACGACGGCCAGCGCATGCGCGTGACCGGCAGCGGCGAGCCTGGCGTGAACGGCGGCCCACCGGGCGACCTGTACATAGAGATCCGCCTGAAGAAGCACGACATCTTCGAGCGCGACGGCGACAACCTGCACTGCGTGGTGCCGGTGAGCGTGACCACTGCCGCGCTCGGCGGCGAGATCAATGTGCCCACGCTCAAGGGTGCGGCGGCCATCGACATTCCCGAGGGCACGCAAAGCGGCAAGCAGTTCCGCCTGCGCGGCAAGGGCATCAAGGGCGTGAACTCGAGCTACCCGGGTGATCTGTACTGCCATGTGCGCGTCGAGACGCCGGTGAAGCTCACCGAGTACCAGCGCAAGCTGCTGAAGGACCTCGACGAGTCGCTCAAGAAGGGCGGCGAGAAGCACAGCCCCACCGACAAGGGCTGGTTCGACAAGGCGAAGGAATTCTTCAGCTGATCGTCCTGCACACGCCGGGCCTGCCGCTGCGCAGGAGACCGGCGCCGTGCTTCGGGCCGGCCGCAATGGCCGGCCTCGGCATGCTCAAGCCCTGCTGAAAGGCTGGCCCCTGTCCACTTGAGGTTGAACAGCGAACCGGGGCCGCTTCGCTGAACACGGGGCTGGAGAGCAGCCTCCCCGCTATCCCCACCTATCTCTGGAGCAGACCGGCCACCTTGAACTGGTGCACGGCCACTGCACCCCTGGTTGCACCGATGCGGTGCATCTGCACCAGGAGGAACACGCCGACCCCGCCCCGGGCGCGATACCGACACCGACTCACGCGAGCCACCTATCCGAAGGTGGCTCAGGGTTTGCTTTTATATTTTTTTGGGTTGAGCAATAAACCGAACGGCAGATCGCGCGTTATTGCAACAGGAACGCCTGTTTTTTGAGCCTCGCCGCTCAATAGGCGATTTTTTCCCGGAGAAAAGGCAAAAACGGACGACGGCCATTCGGCATAGGTGTTTTCACCCGGAGAGAATGAAGAAAGCGAGCCTTTGAATTTACCTGAAATCTGGAAATTTGTTCCTTGATTTTGGTGGAACTTTACTTGGCAGCGTGGTTCTGAATTAACAAATGATTTGCCGGGTTCAATCTTTGCTTTATGCTGATTGTTAGCAGATTGTTGTAGGGGAGTTTTCCACGGCATGCAGCCATGGGCAGGCACACCTTTAAATGTTGCGCAAGCCTTTGCTGCACGCTATCGGGCCAAAAGCCCAACGACCTGAAGGAGGCGTGACCATGGATGTGATCAGCAACTTTGCCGCCCGCTACGAGCGAACCCGCGAGGAAGTCATCTCGCTGCAGGATTACCTGGACATCTGCAAGCGGGATCCCATGGCCTATGCCACTGCCTCCGAGCGCATGCTCAAGGCCATCGGCGAGCCCCAGCTGGTCGACACCCGCAACGACCCCCGCCTGTCGCGGATCTTCGCGAACAAGGTCATCAAGATCTATCCGGCATTCAAGGAGTTCTATGGCATGGAAGATGCCATAGAGCAGGTGGTGTCCTATTTCCGCCACGCAGCCCAGGGGCTGGAGGAAAAGAAGCAGATCCTTTACCTGCTGGGCCCGGTGGGCGGCGGCAAGAGTTCGATCGCGGAACGCCTGAAGCAGCTCATGGAGCACGTTCCCTTCTACGCCATCCAGGGTTCGCCGGTCAACGAATCGCCGCTGGGCCTCTTCGATGCGGTCGAGGACGGCGAGATCCTTGAAAAGGAATACGGCATCCCGAGCCGCTACCTGAATCGAATTCTTTCTCCCTGGGCCGTCAAGCGGCTTGAGGAGTACGGCGGCGACATCCGCCAGTTCAAGGTCGTCAAGCGCTATCCGTCGGTACTGCGGCAGATCGCGGTCGCCAAGACCGAACCGGGCGACGAGAACAACCAGGACATCTCCTCGCTGGTCGGCAAGGTCGACATCCGCAAGCTCGAAACCTACGCCCAGGACGACCCCGACGCCTACTCCTACTCCGGCGGCCTGTGCCTGGCCAACCAGGGCCTGCTGGAGTTCGTGGAAATGTTCAAGGCGCCGATCAAGGTGCTGCACCCCCTGCTGACCGCCACGCAGGAAGGCAACTTCAAGGGCACGGAGGGCTTCGGCGCCATCCCCTTCGACGGCATCGTGCTCGCCCACAGCAACGAGAGCGAGTGGAAGGCCTTCCGCAACAACAAGAACAACGAGGCTTTCCTCGACCGGATCTACATCGTGAAGGTGCCCTACTGCCTGCGCGTCTCGGAGGAGATCAAGATCTACGAGAAGCTGGTGCGCAATTCCTCGCTGGCCCACGCCCCCTGCGCCCCGGGAACGCTGCGCATGATGGCCCAGCTCTCGGTGCTCACGCGCCTGAAGGAGCCCGAGAACTCCAGCACCTTCAGCAAGATGCAGGTCTACGACGGCGAGAACCTCAAGGACACCGACCCGAAGGCCAAGTCGATCCAGGAGTACCGCGACTACGCGGGCGTCGACGAGGGCATGAGCGGCGTTTCGACGCGCTTCGCCTTCAAGATCATCTCCAAGGTCTTCAACTTCGACAGCTCCGAGGTCGCCGCCAACCCGGTGCACCTGATGTACGTGCTCGAGCAGCAGATCGAGCGCGAGCAGTTCCAGCCGGAAGTCGAGCAGAAGTACATCAGCTACATCAAGGAGCTGCTGGCGCCGCGGTACGCCGAGTTCATCGGCAAGGAGATCCAGACCGCCTACCTAGAGAGCTACAGCGAGTACGGCCAGAACATCTTCGACCGCTACGTCACCTACGCCGACTACTGGATCCAGGATCAGGAGTTCCGCGACGTGGACACCGGCGAAGTCTTCGACCGCGCCTCGCTCAACGCCGAACTCGAGAAGATCGAGCGGCCCGCCGGCATCGGCAACCCGAAGGACTTCCGCAACGAGATCGTCAACTTCGTGCTGCGCGCTCGGGCCGGAAACGCGGGACGCAACCCGGCGTGGACCAGCTACGAGAAGCTGCGCTCGGTGATCGAGAAGAAGATGTTCTCCAACACCGAGGAGCTGCTGCCGGTGATCAGCTTCAACACCAAGAGCAGCGCCGACGAGCAGAAGAAGCACGAGGACTTCGTGACCCGCATGGTCGAGAAGGGCTATACGTCGAAGCAGGTGCGCCTGCTCTGCGAGTGGTATCTGCGTGTGCGCAAGAGCTCGTGATATGGCACACCCCCAGGCTCCGCGCACTTCGTGTCGCTTTTCCACCCCCTTGCAGGGGGCAACGCCAGCGGCCCGGCAAGGCCGGTTCCGCGGCGTTTCACGAAGGGACGCGGCCTGATCCGTCACCAAGGGAGCAGACACATCGTGGCCATCCTGCAGCAGATCATCGACCGCCGCCTGTCGGGCAAGAACAAGTCCATCGGCAACCGTGAGCGCTTCCTCAGGCGCTACAAGGGGCAGATCCAGGAGGCGGTGAGGCGCGCCGTCAGCGGCCGCAACATTCGCGAGCTGGAGCAGGGCGAAGATGTGACGCTGCCGCGCCACGACGTGTCCGAGCCCGTGTTCGGCCACGCTCGCGGTGGTGACCGCGAGTACGTGCATCCCGGCAACCAGGAGTACCTCAAGGGCGACCGCATCAAGCGGCCCGAAGGCGGCGGTGGAAGCGGCTCCGGCAGCGGAGAGGCCAGCGACAGCGGAGAAGGCGAGGACGACTTCGTCTTCCGCCTCACGCGCGAGGAGTTCATGCGCGTCTTCTTCGACGACCTCGCGCTGCCGCACCTCATCCGCACGCAGATCGCCGACGTGCCGGAATGGAAGAGCCACCGCGCCGGCTTCACCAGCGACGGCTCCCCCAACAACCTGCACGTGGTGCGCTCGATGCGCGGCGCCCTCGCCCGCCGCATCGCGCTGGGCGGAGAGCCGCGCAAGGAACTCAAGCGCCTGGAGGCCCACCTCGATAGCCTGCAGCGGCATCCTCAGGCCGACCAGCCCTTCATCCAGAAGGAGATCCGCGAGACCGAAGAGCGCATCGCCGAAGTGCGGCGCTCCATGCGGCACGTGCCCTACATCGATCCCATCGACCTGCGCTACCGCAACCGCGTGAAGACGCCCGTGCCCAGCGCCAAGGCCGTGATGTTCTGCCTGATGGACGTGTCGGGCTCGATGGACGAGGCGCGCAAGGACATGGCCAAGCGCTTCTTCATGCTGCTGTACATGTTCCTCACGCGGCACTACGAGAAGATCGACCTGGTCTTCCTGCGCCACCACACGCAGGCGCAGGAGGTGAGCGAGGAGGAGTTCTTCCATGCCACCGAGACCGGCGGCACGGTCGTATCGAGTGCGCTCGTGCTGATGGACGAGATCATCAAGGCGCGCTACCCCAGCGGCGAATGGAACGTCTACGGCGCGCAGGCCAGCGACGGCGACAACTGGCACCAGGACAGCGGCCGCTGCCGCGAGCTGCTGGTCGAGAACATCCTGCCGGCGGTGCGCTACTACGCCTACGTGCAGGTGGCCGAGACCGAACAGAACCTGTGGCAGGAATACCAGCAGCTCGAGGGCGTGGAGCCCAACTTCGCCATGCGCAAGGTGTCCGAGGCGCAGGACATCTACCCGGTCTTCCGCGACCTGTTCAAGAAGGAAGGTGTGACGTCATGAACAACACCATCTCCGCTCCTCCCCCCGCCACCAGCCTGCCGCGGCTGGAGCGCCTGCCCAGCCCTTCGGACTGGACCTTCGAGCTGATCGAGACCTACCACTCCGAGATCGCGAAGACCGCCCGGAGCTACGGCCTGGACGTGTACGCGAACCAGCTCGAGATCATCACCGCCGAGCAGATGATGGATGCCTACGCCAGCGTGGGCATGCCCATGATCTACCGCCACTGGTCGTACGGGAAGCAGTTCATCGCCACCGAGAAGAACTACCGCCGCGGGCACATGGGCCTGGCCTACGAGATCGTCATCAACTCCGATCCGTGCATCGCCTACCTGATGGAGGAGAACACCATGGCCATGCAGGCCCTGGTGATCGCCCACGCGGCCTACGGACACAACAGCTTCTTCAAGGGCAACTACCTGTTCCGGATGTGGACGGACGCCTCGTCCATCATCGACTACCTTGTCTACGCGCGGCACTACATCGCCGAGTGCGAGGAGCGCCACGGCCTCGATGCAGTCGAGGAGTTGCTCGATTCCTGCCATGCGCTGATGAACTACGGCGTCGACCGCTATCGCCGTCCGCAGAAGCGTTCGCTGGCGCAGGAGGCCGCCCAGCGCGCCGAGCGCGAGCGCCACATGCAGCAGCAGGTGAACGACCTCTGGCGCACGCTGCCGCGCAGGAGCGAGCAGGCGGCCGAGGCCGATGCCGCCAGGCGCTTCCCGGCGGAGCCACAGGAGAACCTGCTCTACTTCATCGAGAAGAACGCCGCGCTGCTGGAGCCGTGGCAGCGCGAGGTGGTGCGCATCGTGCGCAAGATCGCACAGTACTTCTACCCGCAGCGCCAGACCCAGGTCATGAACGAGGGCTGGGCCACCTTCTGGCACTACACGCTGCTCAACACCATGTACGACCGCGGCCAGCTCGCCGACGGCTTCATGATGGAATGGCTGAGTTCGCACACGGGCGTGATCTTCCAGCCGCCGGTGGGCCACCGCGCCTACAGCGGCATCAACCCCTATGCGCTGGGCTTCGCGATGTACACCGACCTGCGCCGCATCTGCGAGAAGCCGACGGAGGAAGACCGCCGCTGGTTCCCCGATTTCGCAGGCACCGACTGGCTGCGCACGCTCGACTATGCGATGCGCAACTTCAAGGACGAGAGCTTCATCGGCCAGTTCCTGAGCCCGAAGACGATGCGCGACTTCCGTCTCTTCGCGATCCGCGACTTCCAGAGCGAATCGGAGCTGGAGGTGTCGGCCATCCACGACGACAGCGGCTACCACGCGCTGCGCGAGTCGCTGTCACGCCAGTACGACATGGGCAGCCGCGAGCCGGACATCCAGGTATGGAACGTGGCCATGCGCGGCGACCGCTCGCTGACGCTTCGGCACACGCAGCGCAACAACCTGCCGCTGCACGACACGGCCGAAGAAGTGCTCAAGCACGTCGCGCGGCTCTGGGGCTTCGACGTGCATCTGGAGAGCATCGACAGCCAGGGCCGCATCAGCCGCAGCTGGAAGGCCTCGGCGCCGAAGCAGCTGTATTAGGCCAACCCCCAGGCTTCGCGCACTTCGTGTCGCGCGCGCCTTCCCCCTTGCAGGGGGCAGCAACACCTGCGGCCCGGCAAAGCCGGTTCCGCGGTGTTCCACGAAAAATTCCCGCTCAGGAGACCAACGCCGCAATAGCGAGGGTGTAGCCCTTCACGCCGAGCCCCACGATGATGCCCTTGGCTGCGGGCGAGATGTACGAGTGGTGGCGGAATTCCTCGCGCGCATGCACGTTCGAGATGTGCAGTTCGATCAGCGGCACGCTCGCGCCCTTGATGGCGTCGTGCAGCGCGATCGAGGTGTGGGTGTAGGCGCCGGGGTTCATCACCACGCCGATCATGTTGCCTGCCGCAACCTCGCGGCCGGCCTCCTGGATCCAGTCGATCAGCACGCCTTCGTGGTTCGACTGGCGGCATTCGATCTCCACGCCGTGCTTCGCACCCGTTTCCTTGCACAGGCGCTCGACGTCGGCCAGCGTGTCGCGTCCGTACTGTTCGGGCTCGCGCGTGCCGAGCAGGTTGAGGTTGGGGCCGTTGAGGACGAGGATCTTCTTCATGATGGTTGACGGAATCTGGCAAACGGACGCCGATTATGTTCTCGCGGCCGTCCTGCGCCCGCGCGCGGCGGTCGAGCCGACGTAGTAGTTGTACGAATCGATGTCGACCACGCAGCGCGCCATCAGTTCGACGAAGGAGCGCAGCTTCTGCCCCATGTAGCGCTGCCGCTGGTAGGCGCAGTAGATGCGCCGCGGCTCCGGCTGCCACTGCGGCAGCACCGGCGCGAGCACGCCCTGCTCCAGCTCGGGCCGCACGAAGAAGGCCGGCAGCAGCGCGATGCCCAGGCCGTCGATGCAGAAGGTCTTCATCACCCAGTGGTCGTTGGTTTCGAAGGCCGGCTCTGGCCTGAAGGCGAAGCTGGCAGTGCCCGATACCAGCAGCACCTGCGAGCGCCCGGCCGATTCCTTCATCACGATGGACTGGTGCGCCTCCAGTTCGTCGGGCGACGACGGCATGCCGTGCCGCGCGAGGTACTGCGGACTCGCGTACAGCCCGTAGTTCAGCCGCCCCAGCAACCGCGCCACGAGGTTCGGCGCATCGGGCGGCTCGGAGCACACGTAGCAATCGACGTCGGCGATGCGCGGCGCGTGGAAGCCGTTGGCCACGTCGAGCTGGCAGCGCACGTCCGGATGTGCCTCCAGGAACAGCTTGACCACGTGGCAGACGAAGGAGGTGCTGAACTGCGTGTCCGACAGCAGCGAGAGGCTGCCCGACACGCCCGTCGTCAGCGCATGGATCTCGGTGCTGGCCTCCTCGAGCCGGCCCTTCACCTCGTCGAGCAGCCCTTCGCCGCGTGCGAGAAAGGCGTGCCCGGCCTCGGTGAGCGAGATGCGGCGCGGGCTGCGCAGCAGCAGCTGCGCGCCCAGCAGCTCCTCCAGCCGCGTGAGCTGCCGGCTCAGGGTGGCCTTGGAGACGCCGGAGAGGCTCTCCGCCTTCGTCAGGCTGCCGCTGCGGGCGATCAGCACGAAAGCCTCGACCAGGGCGAGATCGATACGGCTCATGCGGTCCAGCGTTGCAGGAATGAAAAGCAGCGTCTCTTCATGTGACTTTCATCGGTGCGGCGGAAACGGTACGGTATCACCGGCGAACAGTTCGCTCCCCACGATCCATCCATGAACACTCCACAAGACACGGCCGCGTGGCACCCCGTCGCGCGCTCGGCCGACCTGCGCCCGGGCGCCAACATCGTCGCCGGCTTCGCCGAAGGCCTGGAACTCGCCCTCTGGCGCGCGGCCGACGGCACCGCCCAGGCCTGGGAGAACCGCTGCCCCCACCGGAGCGTGCGCTTCACGCTCGGACAGGTCGTCGACAACCGACTGGCCTGCGCGTACCACGGCTGGCAATACCAGGCGGGCAGCGGGCAGTGCACCAGCATTCCGGCGCACCCCGCCATGCAGGCGCCGCGCAACGTATGCGCGAAGACCTTCGGCACGGCGGAGGTGGCCGGGATGCTGTGGGTGAACCTTGCGCCCGAGGCTCACCCGGTTCCAGACGAACTGCGCGATGCCGTCCCTGGCGGCTGGCATTTCTGCCGCACGCTGACCGTGCGCGCGCCCGCCGCCACTGCGCGGGCGGCGCTCGTGCAGCACGGCATGGCGGCCGCCTCGCCAGGCTGGCGCGGCCGGCTCGGCGGCGCGGAAACCCTCACGCTCGTCCTCGACGCCCAGCCCGGCCTCACCTTCATCCACCTGTGGACCGAGGCGGCGCCCGGCTCGGCCGCCATGAAGGCCCTGCACGCGGCAGCCCGCCAGTTGCGCACCGACATCGAAGCCCTGTCCTGCGGCTGAAGAAAGAGAGATCCATGCCCTTCGCCACCAACGATCCCAACATGCTCGACGACTGGCTGGTCGTCGGCCCCGCGCCGGCGCCATCGGCCCCGCGCACCACCCGCCTGCTCGGCGAGACCGTGCAGTTGTCGACCGGCGCCGACGGCACGCCAAGCTGCAGGCTCGGTGACATGCCGCTCACTGTGCAGGGACGCTACGGCTATCTCTGGGTCTGCCCGAGCGGCCGCCCGGCCCGGCCGCTCTTCGACTTTCCCGAATACGACGAACCGGGCCGCCGCCGCGTCGACTGCGGCGGCATCGGCGTGGCGGTGTCGGGCCTGCGCGTGATCGAGAATTTCCTGGACATGGCGCACTTTCCGTTCGTGCATGCCGACTACCTCGGCAAGGTGCCGCACACCGAGGTGGCGCAGTACCAGGTGCAGGTGGAACCCGCCACCGGCGAGATCTGGGCCACCGACTGCCGCTTCTGGCAGCCGCGCGCCTCGGCCGCCCACGATTCTTCGGGCAGCGAGGTCATCTACAAGTACCGCGTGATGCAGCCCTTCTCGGCCATGCTCTACAAGAGCAGCTTCCGCGCGGGGGAGCTCGATGCGATCGGCATCTTCCTGCAGCCCGTCGACGAGGAACACGTGATCGCCCATACCCTGCTGGCCTGCTACGACGACCACTCCACCGACGCCGAGCTCATCGCCTTCCAGCACACCATCTTCGGGCAGGACAAGCCCATCCTGGAGAACCACGCCTTCAAGCGCATGCCGCTCGAAGGCCGCGCCGAGACGCCCACACGCGGCGACACCTCCTCCGTCACCTACCGGCGATGGCTGCGCGAGCGCGGCATGCGCTTCGGCGTGAGGGCTGCGGCATGACGACAGCAACGCTGAAGCTCTACGACTACCCGCTCTCGGGCAACTGCTTCAAGGTGCGGCAGATGCTGGCCTGGCTGGGCATGGCGTACCAGACGGTGCCGGTCGATTTCTTTCCAGGCCGCGAGCACAAGTCGGCCGCGTTCCTCGCCGACGTCAATCCGCTGGGCCAGCTGCCGGTGATCGACGACGCCGGCTTCGTGCTGCGCGACGCGCAGGCCATCCTGGTCTATCTCGCGAGCCGCTACGACGCAGGAGGCCGCTGGTATCCCGACAAGCCGAGCCTGCGCGGCGAAGTCGCCCAGTGGCTCGCCACCGCCGACGAGATCACCCGCACCGCCTCGGCCGCGCGGCTGCACGACGCCCTGGGCTATCACCACCTCGACATCGATGCCTGCCGCGCGGGCGCGCGCGCCGTGTTCCGCGTGCTGGACGACCACCTCGCCGAACGCGCCACCGAAGGCCTGCACTGGCTCGCGTCGGCGCCCGATGCGACCATTGCCGACCTCGCCTGCTTTCCCTACGTGGCGCTCGCGGGCGAAGGCGGCATCTCGCTCGACGAGTTTCCCGCGTTGCGAAACTGGGTCTGGGATTTCCGCCACCTGCCCGGGTTCATCGGCATGTCGGGTATCTTCCCTGCTGGCCCTGCCTGAGAATCCTCTTCCATCCCCCCGCTTCCGAGATCGAACATCATGAAGACCAAAGCCGCCGTCGCCTGGAAATCCGGCGCCCCGCTCACCATCGAAACCGTGGACCTCGAAGGCCCGAAATTCGGCGAAGTGCTCGTCGAGATCAAGGCCACCGGCATCTGCCACACCGACTACTACACCCTCTCGGGCGCCGACCCCGAGGGCATCTTCCCCGCCATCCTGGGCCATGAGGGCGCAGGCATCGTGGTGGACGTCGGCCCCGGCGTCACCACCCTGAAGAAGGGCGACCACGTCATTCCGCTGTACACGCCCGAATGCCGCCAGTGCAAGTTCTGCCTGAGCCGCAAGACCAACCTGTGCCAGCTCATCCGCGGCACGCAGGGCAAGGGCCTGATGCCCGACGGCACGAGCCGCTTCAGCCTCGACGGCAAGCCCATCGCCCACTACATGGGCACCAGCACCTTCAGCAACTACACCGTCGCGCCCGAGATCTCGCTGGCCAAGATCCGCGAGGACGCGCCCTTCGACAAGGTCTGCTACATCGGCTGCGGCGTGACCACCGGCATCGGCGCGGTGATCTTCACCGCCAAGGTGGAAGCCGGCGCCAACGTGGTGGTGTTCGGCCTCGGCGGCATCGGCCTGAACGTGATCCAGGGCGCCAAGATGGTGGGCGCCGACAAGATCATCGGCATCGACCTGAACCCCGCTCGCGAGGAGATGGCGCGCAAGTTCGGCATGACGCACTTCCTGAACCCGAAGGACCACGAGAACATCGTCGACGCGATCGTGCAGCTGACCGACGGCGGCGCGGACTACAGCTTCGAGTGCATCGGCAACACCAAGGTGATGCGCCAGGCGCTGGAGTGCACGCACAAGGGCTGGGGCCGCAGCATCATCATCGGCGTGGCCGAGGCCGGCGCCGAGATCAGCACCCGCCCGTTCCAGCTGGTCACCGGCCGCAAGTGGGAAGGCTCGGCCTTCGGCGGCGCGCGCGGGCGCACCGACGTGCCGAAGATCGTCGACTGGTACATGGAAGGAAAGATCGACATCGACAGCCTGATCACGCACACCATGCCGCTGGAGAAGATCAACGACGGCTTCGACCTCATGAAGCGCGGCGAGTCGATCCGCGGCGTGGTGATCTACTAACCCCCCAGGCTTCGCGCACTTCGTGTCGCTGCGCCAACCCCCTTGCAGGGGGCAACACCTGCGGCCCGGCGAAGCCGGTTCCGCGGTAGCCTCGGGCTCACCCCCAGGCTTCGCGCACTTCGTGTCGCTGCGCCAACCCCCTTGCAGGGGGCAACACCTGCGGCCCGGCGAAGCCGGTTCCGCGGTAGCCTCGGGCTCACCCCCAGGCTTCGCGCACTTCGTGTCGCTGCGCCAACCCCCTTGCAGGGGGCAACACCTGCGGCCCGGCGAAGCCGGTTCCGCGGTGTTCCTGGCAAAGGCATCTACTCATTCACTGGAGATGATCTCGTGACGGAAAGAATGGAACCCCTGCGCAGGATCGAGGCGGGCGTCCTCGAAGTGGCCTACTACGAAGCCGGCCCCGCCGACGGTCCGCCTGTGCTGCTGATGCACGGCTTTCCGTACGACATCCACACCTATGCCGAGGTCGCGCCGATGCTGGCCGACGCGGGCTGCCGGGTGATCGTGCCGTACCTGCGCGGCTACGGTCCCACCCGCTTCCTGAGCGAGGCGACACCGCGCTCGGGCGAGCAGGCTGCGCTGGGCGCCGACCTGCTTGCGCTGCTCGACGCGCTGAAGATCGAGCGTGCCGTGCTCGCCGGCTACGACTGGGGCGGCCGTGCGGCCTGCGTGGTCGCGGCGCTGTGGCCCGAGCGCTGCGCGGGGCTGGTGTCCCTCAACAGCTACAACATCCAGAACATCGCCAAGGCGATGGAGCCCGACACGCCCGAAAACGAGCACAGCCTCTGGTACCAGTACTACTTCCACAGCGAGCGCGGGCGCGCCGGCCTGCAGAAGGACCGCAGGGCGTTCACGAAGCTGCTGTGGAAGCTCTGGTCACCCACCTGGAAGTTCGACGACGCCACCTTCGAGCGCAGCGCCGCCGCCTTCGACCATCCCGACTTCGTGGACGTGGTGATCCAGTCGTACCGGCACCGCTTCGGCCTGGTGCCGGGTGATCCGGCGTACGCCGACATCGAGCGCCGCCTCGCGGCCCAGCCCACGATCACCGCGCCCGCCATCACCTTCGACGGCATCGACGACGGCGTGCGCCCGCCGGCCGATGCCTCCGCCCACGCCCACCGCTTCGGCGGCCCGCGCTCGCACCGGCTCGTGCCGGGCGCCGGCCACAACCTGCCGCAAGAAGCGCCCCGCACCTTCGCCGACGCCGTGCTCGAGCTCGTGCCGGCGCTGCGCGCCAACGACAAGAAACCTCAATGACCGACAACACCCCCAAGCTGCTCTCCGAGCACCGCGCCTTCGGCGGCCTGCAGCGCTTCGTCGAGCACCGTTCGCTCGAGATCGGCCTGCCGATGCGCTTCTCGGTCTACCTGCCGCCGCAGTCCGCGCACGAGCGCGTGCCGGCCCTGCTCTACCTCGCAGGCCTGACCTGCAACGAGGAGACCTTCGCCATCAAGGCCGGCGCGCAGCGCATGGCGGCCAGCCTGGGCATCGCGCTGATCGCACCCGACACCAGCCCGCGCGGCCCGGAAGTGGAAAGCATCCCGGGCGCCAAGGACAGCTGGGACTTCGGCATCGGCGCCGGCTTCTATCTCGACGCGCTGGCCGAACCGTGGGCCACGCACTGGCGCATGGAAAGCTGGATCGTGCAGGAGCTGCTGCCGCTGGTGGCCCGGCACTTTCCGATCGACGGCGAGCGCATCGGCATCTTCGGCCACTCGATGGGCGGCCACGGGGCGCTGACGCTGGCGCTGCGGCATCCGGGGCGCTTCAGGTCGCTGTCGGCCTTCGCGCCGATCTGCGCGCCCACCCAGTGCCCATGGGGCGAGAAGGCCTTCGCGGGCTACCTGGGCGAGCCCGGCGCCGACCGCGCGCAGTGGCTGGCGCACGATGCCAGCGCGCTCATGAAGTCGCAGGTCACGGCGCCCTACCCGCAGGGCATCCTCATCGACCAGGGGCTGGACGACAAATTCCTGGCCGAGCAGCTGCACCCCGAGATCTTCGAGGCCGCCTGCTTCGCCGCCGGCCAGCCGCTCACGCTGCGCCGTCACGCGGGCTACGACCACGGCTACTACTTCATCCAGAGCTTCATGGCCGACCACATCGCCCACCACGCGCAGACCTTGCGCGCCTGAGCGTTCGCAGGCCGCCTCATCGACCGCGGCGCCACCGCGCCGTATGATGAAACGCATCATGTCCGCCGCCCAGATTCCGGCTTTCCACCTGCGGTCGCGCAAAGGCGGCGCCGAGGAGAACATGGTGCTGGCAGGCATCTGGCGCCGCGCATGGATCGCGGCCAACCGCGACGTCGCGCACGTCGAGCCCATCGCCCACTGGCTGCATCGCGTGCACACCGAGTTCGGCCCGCCCGCCGAAGTGGTGGTGGCCGAGCGCGAAGGCCAGGTGCTGGCCTTCATGGTGCTGCTGGCTCGGCGCGAGTACGTGGCCCAGCTCTTCGTCGAGCCCCACCTGCGCAACCAGGGCCTGGGCAAGGCGCTGCTCGACGAAGCCTGCGTGCGCATTCCCAACGGCTGGCGGCTGCACGTGGCGGCCACCAACACATCGGCCCAGCGCTTCTACGAACGCTACGGGCTGGAGCGCGGCGCGGCCGACCGCCACCCCACCAGCGGGCGCGAACGCATCGCCTACCATTGGTCGCCCTCGCGCCCGCCATGGCGCATCGGCTGACGACAGGCCTCGGCCCCTCTCTCATTCCTCGCAGCACCATGCGCATCGACCACATCGCACTCTGGACCACTGACCTCGAACGCTGCAAGCGCTTCTACGTCGACTACTTCGGCGCCACCGCCGGCGCCGGCTACGTCAACCCAACCAAGGGCTTCGCCTCCTGCTTCCTGAGCCTGGGCGACGGCGCGCGCATCGAGGCCATGACCACCAGCACGCTCGCGCCCGTGCCGGCCGAACCCGGCGCCCAGCGCATGGGCTGGACGCACCTCGCGATCAGCGTGGGCTCCGACGCCGCCGTGGACGCGCTCACGCAGCGTCTGAAGGCCGACGGCTACCCGCTGCTCGACGGCCCGCGCCGCACCGGCGACGGCTACTACGAGAGCGTGGTGCTCGACCCGGATGGCAACCGCATCGAGATCACTGCATGAGCGCCGCGCCGTGTCGTCCCAGGCAAGTTCGCGCCATGGTGCGAAGCACGGAGGTACTCCGATGAGCGAGTTCGTCCAAAGCCTGCACGAAGTCTTCGAGCGCCTCGGCCGCATCGAGACGAAGCGCATGTTCGGCGGCCACGGCGTCTGGCACGAGGGCCGGATGATCGCGCTGGTCGCCGACGAGACGCTCTACCTCAAGTCCGACGCGGAAAGCGCCGTGCACTTCGACAGGCTGAACCTGCAGCCCTTCACCTACATGCGCCAGGGCAAGGCGATGCCGATGTCCTACCGGCTCGCCCCGGCCGACCTCTTCGAGGATCGCGAGGAGGCCGCGCGCTGGGGCCGGCTGGCCTACGAGGCGGCGCTGCGCTCGGGCCAGCCACCCAAGCCGAAAAAGCCCCGCAAGCCGGCTGCAAGGAAGGCCGCAGCCAAGAAGACAGCAGCGAAGAAAGCCCCCGTGAAGAAAAAGAAACCGACGGCGAAAGCGGCCTCCCGGTGAACGAGCGCCGCACCCATCCCACGCTCCCGCCCCTGCTCGAGCGCGAACAGATCGCGCTGCTCGATCCCTTCGAAAGCCTGACCACGGCGAACATCGTGGTCGTCTCCACGCTGCAGGAAGCGGAGCGCGCCGCCGCCACGCTGCTGGCGGCCGGCATCGCGGGCTTCGACACCGAATCGAAACCCACCTTCGCGAAGAACGAGGTGTCGGGCGGGCCGCACGTGGTGCAGTTCGCCACGCGCGATGCGGCCTGGCTGTTCCAGCTGCACCGCACCGAGTGCAACCCGGTAGTGGCCGCGCTGATCGCCTCGACCGAGCTGCGCAAGGTCGGCTTCGGCCTGTCGGGCGACCTCACGCTGATCCGCAACCGGCTGAACCTCGAGCCGAAGGCCGTGTTCGACATCGACGACGAGTTCCGCCGCCGCGGCTACCGCAGGTCGGTGGGCGTGAAGGCGGCGGTGGCGCTGGTGTTCGGCCGCCGCTTCGTCAAGTCGCGCAAGGCGACCACCTCGAACTGGGCCAACCGGCAGCTCACCGAGGCACAGGTCCGCTATGCGGCGAACGACGCCTGGGCGTCGATCCGGGTGTACGACGCGCTCTTCGGCGCCGGCTGATCCGGGGGGCTCAGTCGCGCCCGGCCTCGATGATCGCCTGCGCCAGCCGCTTGGGGTTCGAGAAGAACATCTCGTGGCTGCCCGGGCACTCCACCAGACGGAACAGGCCCAGCCGCTCCGACAGGCGCGGATGCCACGGCAGGCCGTGCGGCATCGCGGTGTCCTGCTGGCAGTTCAGGTACGACTTGCCCAGCGCCAGCGCCGCCAGCGGCTGGCTCAGGCGGATCTTGTCCGTGAAGGTGCGATACGGATGGGGGTTGAGCTTCTCGTAGGCGGCCTGGGCGGTCGCGAAGTCGGCGTCGTTGATGAAGGCCTCGCGCCAGATCTCGAAGGGCAGCGTCACCGCGTTGCCGTTGCCCGCGGCGACGGCGTCGAACAGCGTCACGTAGTGCGGCGGCACCATGTCGTTGAGCGATTCGCCGTCCAGCGGCACGAAGGCGTTGATGTAGACCAGCCGCTTGAGCCTGTGCGCGATGCGGTCGGCCACGCCCGAGATCACCATGCCGCCGTAGCTGTGGCCCACGAGGCGCACCTGCGTGAGGTCCTTTTCCTCGATGTAGCGCACGGCGGAGGCGATGGCGTCTTCGAGGCCGGTGCTGGAGCGGTCGTCGCCGGGGTTGTTGCCCGCCAGCGTGGGGCAGTACACGGTGTGGCCGGCCGCGCGCACGCCGTCGGCCACGGCTTCGATCTCGGCGCCGGTGTGCCACGCGCCGTGGACCAGGACATAGGTATCGGACATGGGAAGTCTCTTTCGTTGTTTCGATGCAGAGGGACTTTAGGAACGGGGCGATGCCGCGAATGGCCGATGCCTGCCACGCGGATGGCCGGTTCGCGCCAGTTCAGCGCCGGCGCCGCAGTTCGCCGGGTGTGGCGCCCAGGTGCGCACGGCATTGGCGAACAAAGTGTGAGGCATCGGCCAGTCCCACGCGATACCCGATTTGGGCGATGCCCAGACGGTCGAAACGTGCATCGGCCATGCATGCGGCGCGCGGCCGCCATGCGGAAACCCGCGAGCGCGGCGGCGAAGGTGGTGGGGCCCTCCTCGCTGCCCTCGCCGGCGGCCAGGCAGCGGTGCAGGCTGCGTTCGGAAATGCCCAGCCCGCGCGCCACGCTCGCCGCGGTGAGCCCGCACTCGGCGTGCCGCTCGCGCGTGGCGTCGAGCACGCGGCGGCGCAGCGCCGCCCTGCCCTTGCCCGGTGCATCCGCGCAGCCGCTGCCGGTGGCCAGGGCCAGCAGGCTGCCGAGCTGGTCGCTCAGCAGCTCGGCGGGCATCGGGGGTTTCGCCGCCAGCTCGGGCGTCAGCTGCCGAACGAAGCCGCTCAGCACGCCGCCCCAGCCCGATTGCCCGTCGATGCGCCGCGCCACCTGGTCGCCGGCATCGGGAATCCACGAGTCGACCCAGGCGGTCGGCAGCTCGATCGAGATGGTGTCGGCCGACTGCAGCAGGTGGAATTCGTAGAGCCGGCGCGAATCGACCAGCACCGCGTCGCCCGGGAGCAGCCGCGCCGAGCGGCCGTCCTGCACCGCCACCCAGGCCGAATCGGCCTTGCACAGCAGGTAGAAGTAGTTGCTGCGGCTGTGGGCGATGGCCCGGCGCGTGCGGTAGACGTCCTGCGCGCTGCCGCGCACCTGGTTGACCACGATGGGCCCCAGCGGCGCCGATTCGAGCGTGGCGCCGAAGCTGCCGGCCACGGGGCTGGTCACGTCCATTTCCAGGAAGCCCTCGCAGACGGCGCCCACCCAGTAGTCGAGCCGCTGCGGGAGCGGCACGGCGTCGGTGGACCAGCGGTGGATGGCGTCGTGGCTCATGGGGGCATGAACATAGCCAAGGCGGACCCGCTTGCCAATCGGGTTTAGACCACCTCCGACGCCCCACCGGGCGCCACATCGGCACAATGGCCCTCGAATCAAACCGGTGCGCCGGGCGCCGCCCCGCCCGCACACACACCAAGGAAGGACAACACAGGCCATGAGCAACAAGCAAAGCGACTTCGGACTGATCGGCCTGGCCGTGATGGGCCAGAACCTCGTTCTGAACGTGGAAAGCCGCGGCTTCCAGGTCAGCGTCTACAACCGCACCGAGGCCACCACCGAGGCCTTCATCGCCGCCAACCCAGGCAAGAAGCTGGTCGGCGCGAAGACGCTGGAAGAGTTCGTGCAGAGCCTGGCGAGGCCGCGCAAGATCCAGATCATGGTGAAGGCCGGCGCGCCGGTCGACCAGGTGATCGAGCAGCTCATTCCCCTGCTGGACAAGGACGACATCGTCATCGACGGCGGCAACAGCCTCTACACCGACACCGAGCGCCGCGACGCATACCTCGCGTCGAAGGGCCTGCGCTTCATCGGCGCGGGCGTGTCGGGCGGCGAGGAAGGCGCGCGCAAGGGCCCGTCGATCATGCCGGGCGGCCCGCTTTCCACCTGGGAGGTGATGAAGCCGATCTTCGAGAGCATCTCGGCCAAGGTGGACGGCGAGCCCTGCGTGATCCACATCGGCCCCGGCGGCGCGGGCCACTACGTGAAGATGGTGCACAACGGCATCGAGTACGGCGACATGCAGCTCATCTGCGAGGCCTACAGCCTGTTCAAGGCGGCCGGCTTCACCACCGACGAGATGGCCGCCATCTTCAACGAATGGAACGAGGGCGAGCTGCAGAGCTACCTGATCCAGATCACCGCCAAGGCGCTCGAGCAGAAAGACCCGGAGACGGGCAAGCCGATCGTCGACGTCATCCTCGACAAGGCTGGCCAGAAGGGCACGGGCCAGTGGACGCTGATCAACGCGGCCGAGAACGCGGTGGTCATCAGCACCATCAACGCCGCCGTGGAAGCGCGCGTGCTCTCGTCGCAGAAGAAGGCGCGCGTGGCGGCCAGCAAGCAGCTGCAGGGGCCGAAGATCGAACTGTCGGTCGAGAAGAAGGCGCTGGTGACCAAGGTGCACGACGCGCTCTACGCCTCGAAGGTCATCAGCTACACGCAGGGCTTCGACCTCATCAAGACCATGGGCGACAAGAAGAACTGGGGCCTCGACCTGGGCGGCATCGCCTCGATCTGGCGCGGCGGCTGCATCATCCGTGCGCGCTTCCTCAACCGCATCACCGACGCCTTCCGCACCGACCCGGCGCTGGCCAACCTGATGCTCGACCCGTTCTTCAAGGACCTGCTCAACCGCACCCAGCAGAACTGGCGCGAGATGGTGTCGCTGGCCGTGAGCAACGGCATCCCGGTGCCGGCCTTCAGCGCCTCGCTGGCCTACTACGACAGCTACCGCACCGAGCGCCTGCCGGCGAACCTGCTGCAGGCGCAGCGCGACTTCTTCGGCGCCCACACCTACGAACGCGTGGACAAGCCCGAAGGCCAGTTCTTCCACACCGACTGGCCCGAAGTGATCGGTTGAACCCCGTGTGATGCCATGCCGGCCCTCGACTATCCCAGCCACCTGGTCGAGGACTGGCAACTGCCCGACGGCACCCCGGTGCGCATCCGCCCGATCCGAGCCGAGGATCTGGCGATGCACACCGCCTTCGTGAACGGCCTCTCGAAGGAAACCGGCTACCGGCGCCTGCTCTCGCCGCGAACGCCGCAGCCCGACGAGCTCTGGCGCATTACGCACATCGACTACGACCGGGAACTGGCGCTGATCGCAACGACCGTGGTCGACGGCGCCGAACGGCAGATGGGCGTGGCGCGCTACGTTCGCGGCGACACGCCCGGCACGGCGCAGGTCGCCGAATTCGCCATCGTCATCGGCGACGCATGGCAGCACCATGGCCTGGCGTCCAAGCTCATGCGCAAGCTGATCGACGCCGCCAGGGCGGCCGGCGTGAGGCAGCTCGCCGACATCACCCTCTACGACAACACCGCCATGCTGGCGCTGGCGCGCAAGCTGGGCTTCAGCGTGCAGCGCGATCCGGGCAACCCGAACGTGACGCGGCTGCGGCTCGCCCTGGACCCGGCCGCCTGAGCTTCGGCCGGCCGGCGGCCGAACCGCTGCGCCCTTCTTCCTTCACCCGGCGCGCCGGCCCGTGGCCTGCCGCCGCCGGCACACACGCAGCCTTTTGGTAAAGCGCCACACCTCGTTCGAAGGCGCCTGCAAACCTAAATCTACTTCCTTATGATGCAAAACCTTTTTCCGCCGGAAGCAGAGAGCCTTCGCCATGGTCCAGCTCGCATTGCGTCGTCCGTACACATTCATCGTCATGGCGATGCTGATCGTGCTGGCCACGCCCTTCGTGCTGGCGCGAATGGCGACCGACATCTTCCCGGAGATCAACATCCCGGTGGTCAGCATCATCTGGAACTACACCGGCCTGCCGGCACAGGAGATGGGCCAGCGCATCTCGGGCCAGGTGGAGCGCGGGCTGACCACCACGGTGAGCGACATCGAGCACATCGAATCGCAGTCGCTGGCGGGCGTGGCCATCATCAAGGTGTTCTTCCAGCCCACGGCCAACATCGAGATGGCCATCTCGCAGGTGGTGGCCTCGATGCAGGCGCAGGTGCGGCAGCTGCCGCCGGGCATCACGCCGCCGCTGGTCATCAAGTACTCGGCCTCCAGCGTGCCGGTGATCCAGCTGGCGCTGTCGAGCCCCACGCGCTCGGAGAACTCCCTCTTCGACGCCACCGTCAACCAGCTGCGCCCGCAGCTCATCACGGTGCCGGGCGCTGCCATTCCCTTTCCCTACGGCGGCAAGAACCGGCTGATCTCGGTCGACCTCGACACCCGGGCGCTGCAGGCGCGCGGCCTCTCGCCGGCCGACGTGGTGAACGCGGTGAACACGCAGAACCTGATCCTTCCCTCGGGCACGGCCAAGTTCGGCGCCACCGAATACAACGTGAAGATGAACGGCTCGCCCGATGCCATCGCGGGCCTGAACGACCTGCCGATCCGCACGGTGAACGGCGCCACCACCTACCTGCGCGACGTGGCCTACGTGCGCGACGGCTTCTCCCCGCAGACCAACGTGGTGCGCCAGGACGGCGTGCGCGGCGTGCTGCTGTCGGTGCTGAAGAACGGCGGCGCCTCCACGCTGGACATCGTCTCGAACATCCGCGCGATGCTGCCCATCGCCGCCCAGACGATGCCGGAAGACATCAAGATCACGCCGCTGTTCGACCAGTCGGTGTTCGTGAAGGCCGCCGTCAAGGGCGTGGTGTTCGAGGCCATCCTGGCGGCCGCCCTCACGGCCGCGATGGTGCTGATCTTCCTGGGCAACTGGCGCAGCACGCTCATCATCGGGCTGACCATTCCGCTGTCGATCCTGGCGTCCATCCTGGTGCTCTACGCGCTGGGAGAGACGCTCAACCTCATGACGCTGGGCGGCCTGGCGCTGTCGGTGGGCATCCTGGTCGACCAGGCGATCGTGACCATCGAGAACATCGAGCGGCACCTGCACATGGGCACGCCGCTGAAGGAGGCCATCGAGATCGGCGCGGGCGAGATCGGCTCGGCGGCGTTCGTGTCCACGCTGTGCATCTGCATCGTGTTCGTGCCGATGTTCTTCCTCTCGGGCGTGGCGCGCTTCCTGTTCGTGCCGCTGGCCGAGGCGGTGGTGTTCGCCATGATCGCGTCCTACCTGCTGTCGCGCACGCTGGTGCCGACGCTGGTGATGCTGCTGATGGGCGGTTCGCATTCGGCGCAGCCGGCTCAACAGGTAGAGGGCGCGAAGCAGAGCGCCCTGCAGCGCCTGTACCGCGCCTTCGATCGCCGCTTCGAGCGTGTGCGCCGCGCCTACACGCTGGTGCTGTCGGCGGTGCTGTCGAAGCGCGCCGGCTTCATCGGCCTCTTCCTCGGCTTCTGCCTGCTGTCGTGCCTGCTCTACCCCGCGCTGGGCCGTGACTTCTTCCCGACGGTGGATGCCGGCCAGATCCGCCTGCACCTGCGCGCGCCCACCGGCACACGCATCGAGGAAACCGCCCGCCTCACCGACCGGGTGGAGGCCGCCATCCGCGAGCTGGTGCCGCCCGACCAGCTGGAGACCATCCTCGACAACCTGGGCGTGCCCAACAGCGGCATCAACCTGTCTTACAGCAACGCCGGCACCATCGGCACTTTCGACGGCGAGCTGCTGCTGTCGCTGAAGGAGGGCCACAAGCCCACCGAACAGTTCGTGTCGCTGCTGCGGGCCGAGCTGCCCAAGCGCTTTCCGGGCATCGAGTTCTTCTTCCAGCCGGCGGACATCGTCACGCAGATCCTGAACTTCGGCCTGCCGGCGGCCATCGACGTGCAGTTCAGCGGCAACGACATGGCCGGCAACGCGGCGCGCGCGGCCGAGCTGACCAAGGCGATCCGCCAGATTCCCGGCGCGGTCGACGCCCACGTGCACCAGCGCCTGGACGGCCCCGCGCTGAGCCTGCAGATGGACCGCACGCGGCTGCAGCAGTACGGCCTGACCGCCTCCAACGTGGGGCAGAACGTGCTCATCGCGCTGTCGGGCAGCTCGCAGACGGCGCCCGCCTTCTGGCTGAACCCGGCCAACGGCGTGGTCTACAGCATCGCGGTGCAGTCGCCGCAGTACGTGGTCGACTCGCTGGATTCGCTGCTCAACATCCCGGTGGGCGCCAGCGGCACGCCGGCGGCGGCAGGCGTAGGCTCGCAACAGCTGCTGGGCAACCTGGTCGACGCGCAGGCCGCGCGCCAGCCGGCCGTGATGTCGCGCTACAACATCGCGCCGGTGATCGACGTCTACGTGAGCGTGCAGGGCACCGACCTCGCCAGCGTGGCCTCGAAGGTGCAGAAGCTGGTCGACGAGATGCGGCCCACGCTGCCGCGCGGCAGCCGCGTCGACATCCGCGGGCAGGTGCAGACGATGCAGTCGTCGTTCATCGGCCTGGGCGTGGGTCTGGCGATGGCGATCGTGCTGGTCTACCTGCTGATCGTGGTCACCTTCCAGTCGTGGCTGGACGCGGCCATCATCATCACCGCCCTGCCTGCGGCGCTCGCGGGCATCGCATGGATGCTGTTCATCACCGGCACCACGCTGAGCGTGCCGGCGCTCACGGGCGCGATCATGACGATGGGCGTGGCCACGGCCAACTCCATCCTGCTGGTGTCCTTCGCGCGCGAGCGGCTGGCCGCGGGCATTCCGCCACTGTCGGCCGCACTGGAAGCCGGCGCCACCCGCATCCGGCCGGTGCTGATGACGGCGCTGGCGATGATCATCGGCATGATCCCGATGGCGCTGGGCCTGGGCGAAGGCGCCGAGCAGAACGCGCCGCTGGGCCGCGCGGTGATCGGCGGCCTGGTCTTCGCCACGGTGTCGACATTGTTTTTCGTGCCTGCCGTGTTCGCGGGCGTGCACAGTCGGCTTGCGCACCGCCGTGCGGCGCGCGAGGCGCAGCATCAACCCCTCGCAGGCCCCGCGCCTCAGGAGAACTGAAACCTGATGACCCCCACGCTCATTCACTTCGTGTATTCGCTGCCCCCCGAGGGGGCCGCAGCTCGCCTTGGGAGCGGCCCGGCGCCGATGATGGCCCCCACGCTCATTCACTTCGTGTATTCGCTGCCCCCCGGGGGGGCCGCAGCTCGCCTTGGGAGCGGCCCGGCGCCGAGCTGGCCATGACGGAGCAACGCCATTCGGCATTGGCCATCCACCCCATCGCGGCCGAGGAAGGCGACGGCGAGCAGCTGCTGCGCCGCCGGCAGATCGTGCGGCGCACGCGCTGGCTGGTGCTGATCGTCCTGGTGCTGCTGGCGCTGGGCGCGGCGCGCACGGTGTTCGTGCGCATCGCCAACGCCCGCGCGCTGGAAGCCGGCACCGCCGAGCGCGCGAAGCAGTACGTGCAGACCGCCCTGCCCCGCGTGCCCACGGCGGGCCAGACGCTGTCGCTGCCGGGCACGCTGCAGGGCTTCGTGCAGTCGCCCATCTCGGCGCGCGCCAGCGGCTACCTCAAGCGCTGGACCAGGGACATCGGCAGCCGCGTCGAGAAGGGCGAGCTGCTCGCCGAGATCGAGACGCCCGAGATCGACCAGCAACTCTCGCAGGCCGTGGCCGCGCGCGCGCAGGCGGCCTCGGGGCTGGAGCTGGCGCGCAGCACCGCCGAGCGCTGGGAGGCGCTGCGCAAGAAGGACGTGGTTTCGCAGCAGGACCTGGACGAGCGCCGCAGCGCCGTCGCGCAGGCCACCTCCAACGTGGCCGCAGCCGATGCCAACGTGCAGCGGCTCAGGCAGACCGAGGGCTTCAAGCGCGTGGTGGCGCCGTTCGCGGGCGTGATCACGCGGCGCAACGTCGACGTGGGCGACCTGATCGACGCCGGCGCGGGCGGCGGCGCCGGGCGTGCGCTCTTCATGCTGGCTCAGACCGACCCGCTGCGCGTGTACATCAATGTGCCGCAGGCCTACGCGCAGCTGGTGAAGGCCGGCCAGCCGGTGGCGGTGACGCAGGCCGAACTGCGCGGCCAGACCTTCAAGGGCGAGGTGGCGCGCACCTCGGGCGCCATCGACACGACCACGCGGATGATGCAGGTCGAAGTCTCGCTGGCCAACAAGGACGGCGCGCTGCTGCCCGGCGCCTACGTGCAGGTGTCGCTGCCGCTGGCCGCGAGCCGCACGCTCACCGTGCCGGCGAACGCGCTGCTGTTCCGCGCCGAGGGCACGCGCATCGCGGTGGTCGATGCGCAAGGCCGTGTCGCCCTGCGCGCGGTGACGCTGGGGCGCAACTACGGCGAGAACGTGGAAGTGATCGACGGGCTCGAGGCCACCGATCGCATGGTGCTCAACCCCTCCGACTCGCTGGCCGACGGCGACATCGTGGCTGTCGCGCATGACCAGCCACCTGCCAAGGCGGCGCCTGCCGGGGCGAAGAAGGAGCCGGCGTGACGCTGGCGCGATTGCCCTGCGCGGCCGCCTGCACCGCACTGCTCATGCTCGCAGCCGGCTGCGCCGTCGGCCCCGACTACAGGAAGCCCGACGCCCCCCTGCCCGTGAGCTGGAAGCTCGAGGAGCCCTGGCGCCTGAGCACGCCCAGCGACAGCGCCGACAAGGGCCCGTGGTGGAAGCGTTTCGACGACGCCACGCTCGACACCCTGCAGGCGCAGGCCATGGCCGGCAGCCCCACGCTGGCCATCGCCAACGCGCGGCTGGCGCAGGCGCGCGCCACACTGGCGGCCACGTCGGCGAGCCGCTATCCGCAGCTGGGCCTGGGCGCGCGCGCCTCGCGCCTGAAGATCTCGGCCAACCGGCCGCTCACCAACTACGCCACCGCCAATTCATCGACGGTGCAGAACGACTTCGCCCTCTCGCTGAACGCGAGCTACGAGATCGACCTCGCGGGCCGCGTGCAGCGTACCGTCGAGGGTGCGGCCGCCTCCGCCGAGCAATCAGCCGCCGATCTCGCCAACACCCGGCTGCTGCTGAGCGCCGAACTCGCCAGCAACTACTTCAACCTGCGCTCCACCGACATCGAGCTCGACGTGCTCTCGCGCTCCATCGGCCTGCAGCGCCGCGCGCTGGAGCTGGTCACGGCGCGTCACGACCTGGGCGCGGTGTCGGGCCTCGACGTCGCGCAGCAGCAGGCGCTGCTCGAAACCACGCTCACGCAGGTCGACGTGCTGAAGAAGCAGCGCGCGCAGTACGAACACGCGCTGGCCACGCTCACGGGCACGCCGGCACCCAGCTTCTCGCTGCCGGTGGACCTGCGCGAGATCAGGCCGCCCGCGGTGCCGCTGGGCGTGCGTTCGGAAATTCTCCAGCGCCGCCCCGACGTGGCTTCGGCAGAGCGCGCCATGGCCGCGGCCAACGCGCAGATCGGCGTGGCGACGGCCGCCTTCTACCCGAGCTTCGTCATCTCGCCCACGGTGGGCGTGGACAGCCGCATGATCGAGACGCTCTTCAACGGCCCCAGCCTGCTGTGGTCGGTGGGCGTGTCGGCCACGCAGGTGCTGTTCGACGGCGGGCGCATCCGCGCGAACGTCGACTTCGCGAAGGCCGGCTACGACGCCACCGTCGGCAACTACCGCCGCACCGTGCTGACGGCGATGCAGGAAGTGGAAGACGGCATCACAGGCCTCTCGGCGCTCGACAGCGCCACCACGCAGGCCCAGTCGGCGGTGGCGGCGGCGCGGCGCGTGCTCGACATGGCGACCAGCCGCTACGAAGGCGGCGCATCGACGTATCTCGACGTGATCACCGCGCAGCAGTCGTTGCTGACGGTGGAGCGGCAGGCCGCGCAGCTGCAGGGGCAGCGGCTGCTGACGTCGGTGTTCCTGGTGAAGGCGCTGGGCGGCGACTGGTGCGGCGCCGACGTGGCCGGTGCGCCCGCGAACTGCCCTGCGCCCGCGGCCGACCGTACCGCCAAGGCCGACTGACCGCCGCCGGCCGGCGTTTCAGCCGGCAGGCCTCCCCGGAGAAGCCGAACCCCAGTCCTGGCTGGCGGCAAGCTTCTCCATCGCCATCTCGACGAAGGCCGAGACCGCGTGCGGAATGTGGTGGCGGCTGGCGTAGGTCACGCTCAGCCCGCGTCCGGCGCGCCTGTACTGCGGCAGCACGCGCACCAGCCGTCCGGCGGCCAGGTCGGAGGCCACCACGATCGACGGCAGCGCCGCGATGCCCAGGCCGGCGCATGCGGCCTTGCGCCGCACGTCCTCCATGTTGCTCACGAAGCGGCCGCGCACCTGCACGTCGTGCTCCACGCCTTCGACGTCCAGCAGGAGCCAGGTCGACAGGCGGCCGGTGTCCGGCGGCGGCGTCACGCAATGGTGTTCGCCCAGCTCCTCCAGGCTGGCAGGCTGGCCGTGCGCAGCCACGTAGCCGGGGCTCGCGAAGAGGCCGCCGTAGCTGGCGAATATCCTGCGTGTCGCGCCGCTCGCATCCCGTAGCGGGCCACCGCGGAAAGCCACGTCGACGCGCTCCGCGATCATGTCGGCCACCGCGTCGCTGAGGACGAAGTCGAGCCGCACGTGCGGGTTCGCAGAGAGAAAGGCGGACACCCACTCGATCGGGAAGAAGTCGAAGAAATTGGCCGGGGCGGCCACCCGCACCAGGCCCCTCGGCTCCTGGCCTCCGGCGAGCTGCAGCTTGCCGGCGCCCATGAGCTCCTCGACCGCGGGCAGGCAGCGGTCGAGAAAGCCCTGCCCCGCGCTGGTCAGCGCCAGCTTGCGGGTCGAGCGCTGCAGCAGGCGGGTGCCCAGGTGCGCCTCCAGCTGCCGCACTCGACGGCTCAGGGTGGCGGAAGGCATGCGCAGGTGCCTCGCGGCTTCGGCAAAACTGCCCAGCCGCGCCACCTGCACGAACATGGCGACTTCGTTGAGATCCAGCACCGGGAACTGCCTGCCGCTTTCTCAGAAGTCCATCAGCTTGTCGACTTCCTGCGTCTTGCGGCGCGCGAGCGCGAGGTTGGCGCGCTGCTTGTCGAGCACCACGTAGAGGAAGAGCCCTTCCTTCACCGACGAGGGCCGAAGGATGTGGTACTGCCTGCCGAGCGTGATGAGCATGTCCTCGATCACGTCGCTCAGGCCCAGCGCACGCATGGTCTTGAGCTTGGCGCGCACCACTTCCGTGTTGCCGGCCGCGGCGATCTCCATGTCCACGCCCGACCCTGCGCTGCCGAGGATCATGCCGCTGCCGGCGTCGACGACGGCCGCGCACATGGCGCCGTCGATGGTGAGGATGTCTTCGAGCGTCTGCTTGATGGAAGCCAAGTTTTTCTCCAGGGAAATCGTTGAAGTTCAATGAAGGGATTGCTGCGTACGGGAAGAGACCCGCGCGCCACGCAGACGCGCGCGGGGGAATCGGTGGTCACACCTCGGCGAGGGTCCTGGCGAGCTGGGCGGCGCGGTACGCCACCATCGCGGGCACGGCGCTGTCTCGCGCCAGCACGTTGATCACGAGATCGGCATCGCGGCGATGAACGCTGTGGAACACCGCGAAGCCAGAGTCCGTGAGCACCATCACACTCTCGCGGCGACCGAGGCGAGCCTCCTGGGAGACCACGTCGCCGATCGCCACGATGGAGCTGCCCATGGCGGCCACGCGCGCCGGGTCCGTGTCGCTGACGCAGGCGGAGGCGACGTCGAAGCCGTCCGCCGTGGCGACCACCACCGCCGTCACCCCGGTCAGCTCTTCGACCAGCTTTCGCACTTCGCGCTGCGCGTGCGCCGTGGCAGTCTTTGACAGGCCGTGTGTGGAACTCACGCTTCGTCTCCCCGCATGTCGGCTTCGAGTTGCATGAGCAGCGTGTCGATGAGCAGAAGCACGTCGCTCCTGCGGCGCACGTCCACGTCGAGAATCGGAAACACCCGGCCGGAGGATGCGAGCCGCTCGGCATAGTCGTCGAGGGTGGGCACGGGATGGGAGTGCATCCGCCCCACGCCCACGACGCAGGGCAGCGTCCGCAGGTGCTCGGCAAATGCGTCCAGGTACATGGACAGGTCGGCCAGCGGATCGGCCCGCGAGTTGTCCATCAGCACGATCAGGCCCAGCGCGTTGCGCGCGAGGATCTTCCAGAGAAAGTCGAAGCGGGCCTGCCCCGGCGTGCCGAACAGGCGGACGATGTCGCCGTTGTCCAGCGTGAGCTGGCCGTAGTCCAGCCCGACGGTGGTGCGGGCCTTGTCGATGGACGCGTCGGAATTGCGCACGTCGGTCACGACGGGCGCGACCTCGCTCACGAGGCCGATGGCCGTCGTCTTGCCAGCACCGACGGTGCCCGTGACGAGGATCTTGTGCTCCCTCATGGCACGCGCAGGCCCAGCCGGCGGCGGATGCCATCGATGAAGCTGCGCGCGAGATCGCGGCTGCGCAGCGCCTTGTCGCTCCGGGGCGCGACAGGCGGCAGCGCCTGCGCCACGTGCAGCTCCAGCACGCCGGCCCTGCGCAGTTCGAGCAGGAAGGCCACGCACTTCGAGAAAGGAAGCTGGCTGATGTCCGACAGCTCGCTCGCGTTCAACGCGCGGCGCGACAGCAGGCTCGCCATGCGGATGTTGTCGAGGTCGTTGCGAAGCAGCATGGACGGCGGCCAGCGGCGCAGCATGAAGCGCTCCGCGTCGGAGACCTCGACTTCCAGCGCCGTCTGCTCGTGCAGCATGAGGCCGCCGGGCTGCGCCTCGCGCAACGCCTGCTCGATGCTGCAAAGCCACTGCTGCAGCCTGTCGGCGCGGATCGGCCGCTCCATGGTGCCGGGCTGCCAGCCCGCGTTCATGCGCGTGAGCCTGAGCACGGCCGCGGCCATGCTGCCGACCACCCCGGGATATTCATGCTGCGCCGAGGAGCCGTCGACCAGCAGCGCGTCGTAGGGCGGCGCATCGACCAGCTGCCAGGCAAAGCCGGGCTGGCCCGCCGAGAGCCGCATGATCGTGCGGATCAGGACCACCTCTGCCATGGGCAGCTTGTGGACGCCGAGCCTCAGCATGGGTGTCTCCTCTGCGCCGTCGCCATGCCCCGTCAATCCATCGAAGCCGTGTCGCGCCAGCCTTGCAGGCCCGGCGCAAGGATGCGCTCCAGCGCCCCTGCGGCAGCATGTTGGAAGCGCTGCATGCCGATGTGGGACGCCACGAGGCCGTCCGACCCGGCAAGCGGACGTCCGCTCAGGAGTTCGTTCTTGCAGCGGGGCAGCACGGCGGATGCGGCCACGGCGAAGCAAGCCAGAAGGACCGCCGACTCGATCAGCGTGAAACCCTTGGTGCGGCGCGAAAGCCGTTGGCCTGCCTGTTCTGCCTGTTGTTTCGCTGCACCCGTCGACCGTGTATTCAACCCGTACCCCTTGCCCGTGACCTGGGAGATCCATTTCCCAATGCGGGAATGATGAAAATGAATGAGTTTTTTCGTGCACTGAGCACAATGCAGACATGCCGAATTGCATGTCCATCAAAAGACTTCGTGACAATTGTTTACGAGATTTGTTGCGCTCCACTAGCGCACAAAATGAGTTTCAGCCGATCAGCTTTCGACGCAATCCACTCGATCAAGCAGAATAAATTGCACCAAATAATGGCAAATTCGCCCTCATATGGTGCATATGCGACAAGCAAATAAGAACGGCGGAAATTGCGCGCGAAGCTCAGCGGCAGACCGAATAATCGAGATGCCGCTGCGGCCGGCCTTCGCTCATGGTGTCGGCTGAATGAGGCGTCCACTCCTGCAGACTGAGCTTTTCGACCGCCATGTCCACGAACGCCGTGACCGCCAGCGGCCGTTGCTGGCGGCTCGGGTAGACCACGCTCATGCCTCGCCCTGCCCGCATGTATTGGGGCAGCACGGGCACCAGCCGGCCCGACGCCAGTTCGGCCGCGGTCAGGATCGCCGGCAGGGCGACGATGCCCAGTCCTGCGCAGGCGGCCTCGCGCAGTGCGACGTGGGTGTTGCTGCTGAAGCGGCCGCGCACACGCACGTCTTCCTCGGAGCCGTCGGGACCCTGCAGGCGCCAGGTGGCGAAGCTGCCCGTGGCAGGCGGCTGCGTCACGCATTCGTGCTCGCTCAGTTCGCGAAGGTCGCGCGGCGCGCCGTTCGCCGCGATGTAGGCGGGGCTTGCCAGGAGGCCGCCGTAGCTCGTGAAGATCCGGCGCGCCACGTAGCTCGAATCTTCGAGCGCTCCGATCTGGAACGCCACGTCGATGCGGTCGGCGATGAGGTCGGCCGGCAGGTCGCTGAGCACGAAGTCGATCTGCACCAGCGGGTGCGCAGCCATGAAGGCCGACACCCAGCTCATGTCGAAATACTCGAAGAAGCTGGCCGAAGCGGCCACCCGGATCGCGCCGCTGGGCTCCTTGTTAACCGCCACATGCGACTGCCCGGCCTCGATCAGTTCCTCGACCGCCGGGCCGCAGCGTTCGTGGAATGTCTGGCCGGCGCTCGTCAGCGTGAGCTTGCGGGTCGAGCGCTGCATCAGGCGCGTGCCCAGGCGCGCCTCGAGCTGCTGGATGCGCCGGCTCACCGTGGCCGAGGGCACGCGCAGGTGCCGCGCGGCCTCCGCGAAGCTGCCCAGGCGCGCCACCTGGACAAACATGGCGACTTCGTTCAGATCGAGCAAGGGATTCCTTCCTTGAATGACTGCTGCAAAAGGCTTGGGGTCCAACAATTCCACTATTGCTATCGATCGATATTCAAATTGCGATCAATACGGCGCGAATAGCGGTGCGATATGCCGACTCTGCGCGCAAGCGCGGCGGCGAATACTGAGCAACAACTGACTTTCCGCAATTGGCGGACGTCTTAATGGATAAATTCCGCGAGTCTCAATGACATTGCGGCAATATTCATTGCCCGGCAGTTTATAAATATCAACAAACGATTGATCTAATCCATCACCCACCATCGAGGTCGGTTGGCCCGCAAGACCTCGCGTTCGGATTTCCAATGCAAGCTTTCCCCGATGCTCAGGCGCTGCGCGCGCCGCGCTCCCTGGACGACCTGCTCCTTTACCGCCTCTCCCGTGCCATGCGCGCGGGCAGTGGCATGGCGACGCGCCTCGTCGAAGGCGGCTTCGGCATCACGCACCGCGAGTGGGGAATGATCGGCATGCTCGCGCAGATCGGAGAGATCACCTCCTCCGCATTCGCCGAGCGCCTGCACCTCGACCGCGTGCGCACCTCGCGCGGCCTGCGCAGCCTGGCAGAGAAGAAGCTGGTGGAGCGCCGGCGCGATGCCGACGACGGCCGCGAGGTGCACGTGCGGCTGAGCGCCGCGGGCCGGGAACTGTGCGACTCGGTGTTCCCGCGGATCGCGCGCCTCAACATGGACCTGCTCGAAGCCATCGACGAGGAACACCTCGACGTCTTCCTCACATGCCTGCGCCGGCTCGAACTGCGCGGCAAGGAACTGAGCGCGCTGGGCGTGGTGCCCGAGAAGGCCGACCGCCGCTCCGGGGGCACGCGCCACAGGTGGCCGGGCCGCAGCGCCTGAGCAGCCCGAAGCGCGATCGTTGGGAGATCGTCGGAAATTTGACAGTTCCGGCGCTGACCGGTGCCTACCATCCGGCACCACATGAACACCGACACCAGGAATGACCATCCGGCCCGGCGCACCCGGCGCGCCCTGCTGACCGGCGGCGCGCTGCTCGCCGGCGCGGCGGCCGCGGGTGCCGGCTACGTCCTCACCCACGCCGACCAGCCCATCGCCATGGCCGACTTCACCGACCTTCCCCGCGCCATGCGCACCCTCGAACGCCTGCGCACCACACCGCTGCACACCCGCTCCGGCTGGGACCTGGCCCAGGTGCTGCACCACAGCGCGCAGAGCATCGAGTACTCGCTGGACGGTTTTCCGCATCTCAAGCCCGCGTGGTTCCGCGCCTCGCTGGGCCGCACGGCGTTCGCGGTGTTCTCGGCGCGCGGAAAGATGAGCCACGGGCTCGAAGAGCCCATCCCCGGTGCACCGGCGATCGCCTCAGGCCAGCCCCTCGATGCGGCCGTGGACCACCTGATGAGCGCGCTGGAACGCTTCGAGCGGCACCGCTCGGCGCTCGCACCGCACTTCGCCTACGGCGCGCTCGGCAAGCCGGAGTACACCCGGGCGCATCTCATGCACCTGGCCAATCACTGGGAGCTGGTGGACGCCGGCTGAGGCGCGGAGTGTCGCGGCGCGCAGGTGATCCTCGTCGTGGCAACGCCTTGCGCTCCTTGATGGCGTGCCTGCCCGCCCCTTGGCTTTGCCTGATGTGCGCGGCGGCTCTGCCGGAGGCGTCGTGCACGCACCGGCGGGTATTCTCGGCTCTTCGAAGATCCGACGGAGACAAGGCGGTGGACATCCACATGGAACAAGGCGGCGAAGGCCCCGACCTGCTTCTGATGCTGCATGGCATGGGCGCGACCGGCGCAGTGTGGTCGCCTCTGTGCGCGGACATGCGCACCGGCGCAAGCGCCGCCTGGCAAGGCCGCTGGCTGGCGCCGGACCTGCCCGGCCACGGCCGCTCCGCCGCCCAGGATTCCTATGCCATCGGCCAGCACGCCGCGAGCGTGGCGCGCGCGGTGTTGCCGCACATCCAGCCCGGCGGACGCCTCGTGGTGCTCGGGCATTCGCTGGGCGGCGTGGTCGCCCTTGCGCTCGCCACCGGCTGGTTCGGCCTGATGCCTCAACGCGTGTTCGCGGCCGGCATCAAGATCGCGTGGAGCGACGAGGAGCTTCGTCGCATGGAGGCGCTGGCGCTGCAGCCCGCGAAGCTGTTCGCGACGCAAGCGGAGGCGCAGGAGCGCTACCTGAAGGTGTCCGGCCTCGCGGCGGTGGCCGGTGCGGCATCACCGGTGGCTGCGCGAGGTGTCGCCCGAGAAGGCGAGAGCTGGCGCCTGGCGATGGATCCGCGCGCCAATGCGGTCGGCAAGCCGCCGCTGTCCGAACTGATGTCGCTGGCGCGCTGCCCCGTCCATCTCGCCCGCGGCGGCAACGATGCGATGGTGACGCTGGCGCAGACCCGCTCTCTCGATCCCGACGCCATGGACCTCGGTGCGCACGGCCACAACGTGATGGTCGAGGCACCCGACAAGATCCGCCACTGGATGGCCTCCTTCGCCTGAGGCAGGCGCCAGGCGACAGGCGGCCGGAGCGCCGCTTTCCTTCTTCGCTTCCTCAGCGCTGCGCTTCGATCCGGCGGATCGGTATCGCGACCTCGGCCGCCTCGGCGGCACGCGCCCTCAGCTGCCCGCACCCGCCGTCGATGTCCTGCCCCGCCGACTGCCGCAGCTTCGTGAGAATGCCGCGCTCGTGCAGCGTGCGGGCGATCTGCTTGCAGCGCTCCCACGACGGACGGTTGAACGCCACGCCATCCACGGCGTTGAAGGGAATCATGTTCAGCACGCCCCACTTGCCAGAGAGCAGCCGCACGATGCCGTCGATCTCGTCCTGCCCGTCGTTCACGCCTTCGAGCAGCGTCCACTGGTACTGGATCGGGTAGCCGCTGGCACGCGCATAGCCTTCGCCAGCCTCGACCAGCTCCTCGGGCGTCATGCCGGGCGCGCGCGGAAGCAGCTTCCTGCGCAGCTCGGCCTTGGTGGTGTGCAGCGAGAGCGCCAGCGCGGGCCTCACGCGCTCCCTGGCGAGTCGCTCGAACACGCGCGGATCGCCCACCGTGGAGAACACCAGGTTCTTGTGGCCGACGTTGCCCACGGTGCCGAGCAGCTCGATGGCTTCGAGCACGTTGTCCATGTTGTGCGCCGGCTCGCCCATGCCCATGAACACCACCTTGCGCACCGGCCTGCGCATGCGCGCGAGCGCGACCTGGGCAATGATCTCGGCGCTTCCGACCTGGCGCAGCAGGCCGTCGCGGCCCGTCATGCAGAACTGGCAGCCGACCGCGCAGCCCACCTGCGACGAGACGCAGAGCCCGTCGCGCGGCAGCAGCACGCTTTCGACGGTCTGGCCGTCGGCGAGGGCCACCAGCAGCCTCTCAGAGCCATCGGCACCCGGATGCGCCGCGACCACGCGCGCCAGCCCCGCCAGCTCGGCCTCGATGGCAGGCAGCGCCTCCATCAGCGGCGCGGGAAAGAAGCTCGCGGGCAGGCGCCTGCCGCTGTTCCTGGGCAGGGCGTGGGACCACAGCCGCAGGATGCGCTGTTCGTGGCTGGGGCCGGCTCCGGCTTTTCGCAGCCGCTCTTTCAGTTCGTGGATTCGCATGCGCCCTCTGGGGCTGGAGGCTCTGCGCGCATGCCGGGCGTACCGGGTGCGCTGCGGGGTGGTCGACAAGCCCCGGATTGTGCACCTCTAGAACAGGCTGCCCTGCCCCGCAGCCCCCGGCGGCCGGAACGCGGAAAGATCGAGCGGGATGCGCTCGCGGTTGTAGCCCAGGCGGTTCGCGGCCTTCTGGAAGCGCTGGTGGATCAGGTCGGCCCACAGGCCCGAGCCCTTCATGCGGGTGGCGAAGTCGGCGTCGTAGTCCTTGCCGCCGCGCATCTCGCGGATGCGCGCCATGATGCGGTCGGCGCGCTGCGGGTAGTGCAGCGCCAGCCACTCCTTGAAGAGCGGCGCCACCTCCCAGGGCAGCCGCACCACCGTATAGAAGGCGCTGCGCGCGCCCGCCTCCCAGGCGGCCTCGAGTACCTGCTCCATGTCTTCGGTGACGAAGGGAATCTGCGGCGCCACGCTCACTCCCACCGGCACGCCGGCCTCGGTGAGCGCGCGGATGGTGCGCAGCCGGCGGTGCGGTGCGGCCGCGCGGGGCTCCAGCTTGCGGGCGAGGTCGCCGTCGAGCGTGGTCACGGTGACGTACACGGCCGCCAGATGGTCGGCCGCCATGGGCGCGATCAGGTCGAGGTCGCGCTCGACGGCGCTCGACTTGGTGACCAGCGCGAACGGATGCCGCGCCTCGCTCAGCAGCTCGATCACCGAGCGCGTGAGCCGCAGCTCGCGCTCGATGGGCTGGTAGCAGTCGGTGGCGGTGCCGATGGCGATGTAGTTCGGGCGATAGCTGCGGCGCCCGAGTTCGGCGCGCAGCACCTCGACGATGTTGCGCTTGGCGATCAGCTTGGTCTCGAAGTCGAGGCCGGGCGACAGGTTGAGGTAGCTGTGGGTCGGACGCGCGAAGCAGTAGATGCAGCCGTGCTCGCATCCCCGGTACGGGTTGATCGAGCGGTCGAAGTAGATGTCGGGCGAGTCGTTCTCGTTGAGCGCCGACTTCACGTCCTCGAAGCGCACCTCGGTGGCGATGGGCTGGAGCTCCTCGGCTTCGGCCGCGCCTTCCTCCAGCGTGCCCCAGCCGTCGTCGAAGGCGTTGCGCTCGTCCTTGGAGAAGCGGTGCGCGATGTGCGTGGCCGCGCCGCGGCCCTTGATGGCGTGGATGGGAATGAAGGCGGCTGGCATGGTCGGCGATTCCTTGGCAACTCGATTAACTGTTTATTCATACAGTATTCCACCGATTCACCGTCGCTGCCGAATTTTTAATTTCTGTCTTGACAGAAATTTCGAGAATCCTAAACTCGGCGCCATGGAACTCACCGACATCCAACGCAAGTTCGTCCTGCACTGGGGCGAAATGGGCTCGCTGTGGGGCGTGAACCGCACCGTCTCGCAGATCCATGCCCTGCTCTTCGCCCACGGCAAGCCCATGAACGCCGAAGAGCTGTGCGAAACCCTCGGCGTGGCCCGCTCCAACATCAGCAACAGCTTGAAGGAGCTGCAGGCCTGGAACCTGGTCCGCGTGACCCACACACTGGGCGACCGGCGCGACTACTTCGAGACCAGCGTCGACGTGTGGGAGCTGTTCCGCACCGTCGTTCGCGAGCGCAAGGAGCGCGAGTTCGACCCCACGGTGCGCGTGCTGCGCGAGCTCGTGGCCAGCCCCGACTTCCAGAAAGAGCCCGCCGATGCGCAGGACCGCATCCGCTCGACGATGGAGCTCATGGAAAAGCTCGCCACCTGGGCCGACGAAATGCTGCGGCTGTCGCCTGGCACGCTCGACAAGGTGCTGACGCTCGGCGCGAGCGTGCAGAAGTTCGTGCGCGGCGATTCGTCGCAAGGCGGCAAGGGCGCGGGCAAGGGCGAAGACCCGGACGCGCACCACGCCAGCCTTCCCATGATCTGAGGTCTCTTTTTTTGCCCGTCAATTTCTGTTTTAACAGAAATATCGATAACAAGGAACAACATGAGCCACACCACCGTTCCAGTCCCCCCTCTGACGATCTATTTCGATGCGAGCTGCGCGATCTGCTCCGCCGAAATGGGCGCGCTCAAGGCACGCGATACGGCGGGCCGGCTGAATCTGGTCGACTGCTCGCCAGCCGATTTCACAAGCGGCCCTGCACCGCGCGAGGCGCTGATGGCCGCCATCCACGTCGTCGACGCCGAAGGCCGTGTGCACGTCGGCGTGCCGGCGATCCGCATCTGCCGCGCGGCGGTGGGCCTGTCCAGCGGCGGCGTGCTGCTCGACCTGCCGCTGGTCGCGCCGCTGGCCGATCGCGCCTATGCGCTGCTGGCGCGCAACCGCTACCGCATTCCACGCTGGCTGGCCGCGAGGCTGGCGGGGCGCGTCGCGCCGTCCTGCAATGACGGCAACTGCCGCATCTGAAGAAGAAACGACCATCCGAGGAAACCGCCATGCCGACCGTATTCCAGCCCGACTTCCGCCTGCCGCACGAGACTCGCGCGCGCAGCCACTCCGAGAACACTCTCACCCCCGAAGACACCCAGGACTACTTCACCGAGGTAGCAACCGACTACAGCGCCTGGAGCCCCAGCTACAACATGCACTTCGGCTTCTGGCGCGCGGGCCTGAACCCGCTGCGCCGCGAAGGCATGCTGGTCGAGATGAACCGCATGGTCGGCCGTGCGCTGCGCATCGACGCCGCACTCTCGGGCGGCGACATCCACCGATGCGTGATCGACATGGGCTGCGGCGCCGGCGCCACCGCGCGCACGCTGGTCGGCGACCATGCGTCGCTCTATGCCGTCACCGTGACCAACGTGGCCGTGCAGAACCGCATCGCCGCGAAGCTCGACGCCGCCGCGGGCGTGGCACACCGCATGGCCCACATCGAGGCCGACTACACCCGCACCGGCCTGCCCGCCGCCCAGGCCGACGGCGCATGGGCGCTCGAAAGCGCCTGCTATGCCGCCGGCACCGACAAGGCCGACTTCGTCCGCGAAGTTGCGCGCCTGCTGAAGCCCGGCGCGCGCCTCGCGGTGGTCGACGGCTTCCTGCTTCGACGCAAGCCCGGCGGCATCGCTGGCTGGCTGCACCGCCTGTGGGCCGACAGCTGGGCCGTGCCCACGCTGGCCGTGCGCGAAGACTTCGTGGCTGCGCTGCATGCCCATGGCTTCGAGGATGTCGAGGTGAAGTCGCTGCGCTGGCGCGTGGCGCCGAGCGCGCTGCACATCCCGGTGCTGGCCACCCGCTTCACGCTGGCCGAGCTCTGGAAGGCACGCGGCAGGCTCAGCCCGTGGCGGCGCAAGCACATCGTGGCGAGCTACTGCGCCCTGGCGCTGGGCATGTTCTGGCGCGACTTCGACTACTGCATCGTCACCGCCACCCGCCGCGCCGACTGAGGGCCCGACAGCAACACAAACAAGACAGACGTACAGACAGAGGAGAAGAGCCTTCCATGCAGAACGACTCCGACGACAGCAGGCTCGCCGAGCTGCCCCCCAACCAGCCGCAGCCCGCGCCGAACGAAGAAGCACAGCCCAGGCCCGTTCGCGGCATGCCCTTCGGCTGGTTCTGGCCGATGGCCATCGGCGCGGCGGTCGCGCTCGTGCTGCGCCTGTTCTTCAGCAGCGCGCCCGGCAAGCCCTACTCGGCCATGCTGGCCTCCTTCGTTTACTTCGTGCCCGCCGTGTGCGGCGCGGTCACGGTGTACATGGCCGAGCGCATCGAGCGCCGCAGCTGGGGCTACTACATCTGGGCGCCTTGGGTGGCGACCTCGCTCTTCGTCGGCGGCACGCTGCTGGTGTTCATCGAGGGGCTGATCTGCGCCATCGTCATCGTTCCGCTCTTCGCCACCATGGGCAGCGTGGGCGGCCTGGCGATGGGCATCGTGTGCCGCGTCACCAACTGGCCGAAGCAGGCCGTCTACAGCTTCGCGATGCTGCCGCTGGTGCTGGGCGCCATCGAGCCCCAGCTGCCCAACCCCGACCGCTACTCGGACACCTCTCGCGCACTCTTCATCGCCGCGCCGCCCGAGCGTGTGTGGCACGAGCTCAACGCAGCGCGCGACATCCGCCCCGCCGAAGTCGGCGACGCCTGGGCCTACCGCATCGGCGTGCCGATGCCGGTGTCGGGCGTGACCGTCGACACGCCCGAGGGCCGCGTGCGCCAGGTGCAGTGGCAGAAGAACGTCCACTTCGAGGAGGTCATCACCGAGTGGGAGCCCAACCGGCTGCTGAAGTGGCGCTTCCGCTTCTCGCCCGACTCCTTCCCGGCCGGCGCGCTCGACGACCACGTGATGATCGGCGGCCAGTACTTCGACCTGCGCGACGCCACCTACACGCTGACGCCGCGAGAGGGCGGCACCGAGCTGCGCGTGGCGGTGTCGTGGCGGCTGAGCACCAGCTTCAACTGGTATGCCGACCGCGTCATGCACCTGCTGCTCAACGATGCTTCGGAGAACATCCTGCGCTTCTACAAGGCACGCGCCGAAGCCACGGCGACTGCGGCCGTTCGATGACGGTGCAACCCGTCTTCCGGCAGGCGCTGGGCCCCGCGTGGGACCGGCTGGGCGAGGTCATCCGCCGCCACTATGCGATGAGGCCCTTCTCCGACGATCACGTCTGCGTGCGCGGCACCATGGACGAGGTCTGGCACGCGCCCTGGGCTGCGCTGCTGATGCCCTTCGGGCGGCTGTTCGGCGCGCTGGTGCCGCACCAGGGCAAGGAAGTGCCCATCGAGGTGCACTACCGCTGCCGCCCCGACGCCGCCACGCTCCACTGGGACCGCGTCTTCCGCTTCCCCGGCAGGGCGGCCTTCCATTTCCGCTCGCACATGGAACACGATGCGGCCCGGGGCAGCGAGGTGATCGAGTACGTGCGCTTCGGCATCGGCATGCGCCTCGCGGTGAGCGCCGAAGAAGGCGCGCTGGTGTTCCGCGACCTGGGCTATGTCTGGCGCGTCGCGGGGATGAGCGTTCCACTGCCGCTCGGGCTCTTGCTCGGCACCGCCTATGTCGAGGAGCGGCCCGACCCCGCCGACGCAGACCGCTTCACCATGAAGATGCTGCTGCGCCACCGCTGGCTGGGCGACGTGTTCCGCTACAGCGGGCGCTTCAGCCTCGGAGCGCGAACGGGATCACAATGAGCGCACCATGCCCCGCCGTCCAGAAAACCTCTACGCCCAGTACCACGCCCACGTCTATTTCGGCCCCGACACGCTCGCGCAGGCCAAGGCCCTCTGCGAACGCGCGGGCCGCGAGCTGATGGTGGTGGTCGGCCGCGTGCACGAGCGGCTTGTGGGCCCCCATCCGCACTGGAGCTGCCAGCTCGCCTTCGACGCCGCCGAGTTCGACCAAGTCATCGGCTGGCTCGACGCCAACCGCGACGGGCTCGACGTGTTCGTGCATGGCGTGACCGGCGACGACCTCGCCGACCACACGACGCACGCCATGTGGCTGGGCGAGGAAAGCGAGCTCGACCTGCGGATGTTCCGGCGCTAGACCTCTTCCCGCGCCTCTTTCCGAGACTCTTCCCGGGCCTCTTCCTCGATGCCGGCGCCGTGCACCTTGAAGAAGGTGGCGCCCTCCACCTTCTGCCCGATGGCCTTCTCGTAGGCCGCGCGCACCTCGTCGGGCTGCCCGGCCTGGCCGAAGAAGTCCTTCAGGTACGGCCCCAGCAGCGGATGTGCCGCCAGCTCCTTGCGCGGCAGGCCGTTGATCATCTCGTCGCGGCATGCCGAGGGCAGGAACACATTGCGGTTCTTCTCCGGATCTCGGATCAGCCCCTTGGGCTCGTGCGCCGGATCGGCCTGCATCGCCTCGAGCTCCTCGAAGAAGCGGCGCCGCATCATCACGATGCCCTTGTCGCTCTGCCCCAGCTTCTCGCGCGTGCGGTCGGTGACGGTGCCCTGCCCCACCCACACCACGAAGTCCTGGTTGGCGACGTGGCTGGTGATCCAGCGGCCCGTCACCGGGTCCTTGATCGGTCCGTACCACGACGGGATTCGCTCCTGCACGTAGGGCTCCTGCTCGCTGGGCACGCGGCTCAGCACCCACAGCACGCTCAGCGTGTTGTGGTCGTCGATGGGCACGCGCCATTCGAAGTGATGGCCCAGGAAGAAGCCGTTGGGCCACAGCGTGACGCGGCCGGTGGTCCACATCACGTTGTCCTCGCGCTCGCCGCCGCGCAGGCGCTTGTAGACGAAGCCGTGCTCGAACTCCTCGAAGGCCAGCTTCAGGTGGGTGGGCACGTACGGCCCTTCGTCGCCCTGCAGGCGCGTGGTCCAGTTGTTGTGGGTCCACTCGAAGTGCACCGGGTCGATGGAGTTCTCCTGGCACTGGAACCAGTTGCAGGGGATCTCGGCGAACACCGCCTGCGCGAAGCCGTTCGCGCAGTTGAAGAGTTCCCAGTCGGGCAAAAGAGGCGCGGGCTGCGGGCCCATGTATGCCCACAGCAGGCCGGCCTTCTCCTGCACCGAGTAGGCCTTGATCCTCGTGTTCCTGCGCATGCGTGCGCCGGGGTCCAGCGTTTCCTCGAAGGGCTGGTGCACGCACTGGCCGCTCTGGTCGTACTGCCAGCCGTGGTAGCTGCAGCGCAGGCCGCACTGCTCGACGTAGCCGTAGGACATGTCGGCGCTGCGGTGCGGGCAGCGGCGGTCGACCAGGCCGTAGTTGCCGCTCAGGTCCTTGTAGAGCACCAGGTCCTCGCCCAGGATGCGAAGCGGCTTCACCGCCTTGTCGTCGAACTCGCTGGCGCCCGCGATCGGGTGCCAGTAGCGGCGCAGGTAGTCGCCCATCGGCTTGCCGGGGCCCACTTCGGTCAGCAGGCGGTTCTTTTCTTCGCTCAACATGCGCAGTCTCCTTGTTCCGTGTCGCTTGTCTTCTTCAGTCGGCGCGGATGCCGAACTCGCGAACCAGCCTGCCGAAGCGCTGGTCGTCGTCTGAAATCTGCTGCGCCAGCACCGCGGGCGCGCCGCCCACGGGTTCGATGCCGAGCGCGGCCATCCTTGCCTGCACGTCGGGCATCTTCAGGATCTCGTTGAAGTGCCTGTTGATCGCCTGCACGACGTCCGGCGGCATCGCCTTTGGGCCGAGCAGGCCCATCCATGCGCTCACGTCCACATCCTTGAAGCCCAGCTCGATGAAGGTGGGCACCTCGGGCATCAGCTTCGTGCGCTGGCGCTCCGCCACGCCGAGCGGCACCAGCTTGCCCGCCGCGATGTGGCTCGCCACCGCGCCCGGCGTGATCCAGCCCACGGCGACATGGCCGCCGAGCACGTCGTTGACCACCGGCGCCACGCCGCGGTAAGGCGCGTGCGTGGCTGCGATGCCCGCGTCCTTGTTGAAGAGCTCGCCCGCGATGTGCATCGGCGAGCCCGCGCCCGGCGTGCCGTAGCTCAGCGCCTTTCCCGCCTTCGCGCCGGCCACGAGCTGCGCGACGCTGCGGATGCCTGTCACCGGCGCGGTCACCAGCAGCAGCGGGATGTTGCCGGTCTTGACTATGGGGGTGAAGTCCTTCACCACGTCGTGCGCCACGCCGGGGCCGGCCTTCAGCACATGCTGCGCGATGGGAAAGGTGCTGGGCGTGAACAGCAGCGTGTAGCCGTCGGCCGGCGCCTTCGCGACCCAGGCGTTGCCGATCATCCCGCTCGCGCCGGGCCGGTTGTCGATCAGCACCGGCTGGCCGGTGCGCTGCGACAGCTTCTCGGCATAGGTGCGCGCAATGGCGTCGGTGTCGCCGCCGGCCGGATAGGCGACGACGATGGTGATCGGCTTCGACGGCCAGGACTGCGCCATGGCCGCGGTCACGGCGCATAGCGAAAGAACGGCTGCTGCAGCGGCTCGGGCCGGGTTTCGAGGGTGAAACAACATGCTCTTTTCCTTCTCGGTGGGACGACGTTGGTGTCGTCCGCACTGTAGGAACGGGGCCGCGAAGCCAGAAGATATAGTTTCACGCAGTGAACCTTTGCCGGAGACCGGCATGTCGGACACCACGGGCGCGCAGAGCGTGAAATCCATCGATGCATTGCGCCGCGGGCTCGATGTGATGCTGGCCATCCAGCGCTCCTCGGCCGTGACGCTGCAGGAGCTGCACCGGCAGACGGGCCTGTCGAAGGCCACGCTGCTGCGCATCCTCAAGACGCTGCAGCAGGCGGGCTGGGCCGAGCGCAGCGAGCATGACCGGCGCTACGTGCCCACCTCGGCAACGGGTCAGTCGGGGGCTGTGGCGACGTGGCGCACGCGCCTGTCGGCACTGGCGGCGCCCGCGCGCGCCACGCTGCAGCGCGTGGTGCCATGGCCCATCGACCTGGGCGTGCGCGACGGCACGGCCATGCTCATCCTCGACACCGACAGGCCGCGCAACGGGCTGGCGGTCAACTACCGTGCGCTGGGCTTCCGCCCGCCGATGCTGCTGTCCTCGCTGGGGCGCTGCTATCTCTCGTTCTGCCCGGAAGACGAGCGCCGGGAGATCCTCTCCGCGCTGACGCGTTCGCCCAATGACTTCGACCGCAGCGCGCGGCGCCCCGAAAACATCCGCCGCATGGTGGTGCATGCGCGCGACCTCGGCTACGTGGCGCGCGACCCGACCTCGACCAGCATGGATTCGCCCGACCGCTTCGGCGCGATCTCGGTGCCGCTGCGCCAGGGCGAGCGGGTGTTGGGCTGCCTCAGCTGCGCCTGGCTGCCGGCGGTGAAGAGCGAGCGGGAGATCGTGTCGGCCCATCTGGGCGACCTGCAGCAGGCCGCGCAGAACATCGAGCGCAGGCTAGCGCAGGCGGGCTTCGGGCCGCCTCCGGCAAGCCAATGAAGCGCGCGGCTCAGAACTCCGCGTCGAGCTCGTCGATCTCGTCGGGTTCCTGCTTCGCGGCCGCCACCCATTCCTTCATGGCGGGCAGCTCCATCACCCGCTTGCAGTACGCGGCGCAGACGCTGTCGAGCGCCACGTCGTAGCTCAGGAAGCGCGTGACCACCGGCGCGTACATCGCGTCGGCCATGCCGGGCTGGGAGCCGAAGAGAAAGGGGCCGCCATAGGCCTTGAGACACTCGCGCCAGATCGCGACGATGCGGTCGATGTCGGCCTGCGCGCGCGACCACACCTTGAAGTTCTTGAAATGGGCCTTGATGTTCATCGGCAGCGCGCCGCGCATCGAGGCGAAGCCCGAATGCATCTCGCCGCAGATGGCCCTGCAATGGGCGCGGGCGGCGACATCGGCGGGCAGCAGGCCGGCCTTGGGCTTGATCTCGTTGAGGTATTCGCCGATGGCCAGCGTGTCCCACACCTTCACGCTGCCGTGCTGCAGCGAGGGCACCAGCATCGACGAAGACAGCAGCAGCATCTCGGCCTTCATGGCCGGGTCGTCGGGCGGAATCACCTTCTCGCTGAAGTCCAGCCCCGCCAGCCTGCACATCAGCCAGCCGCGCAGCGCCCAGGCGCCGTAGTTCTTGCTGCTGATGGTGAGTACGGGTTTGGCCATCTCGGAGCTCTCCTTGGGCGTTGCGCCTTTGGCTTTGCCGTGCAAGCCCCATGCCATGCGGCTGGCCCGCAACTTGCCTGCGCGAGGTTCATGCTGTACCGGGCCTACCAGAACCAAGCCGACCTGCTCTCCCCGGCACGGCTCGCGGCGCAGTACCTGGCCAAGGCGCTGTGGAAGGAAGGCACCGAGCGCACCATGATGCGGCGCATGGCGGCCCAGTTCGAGGTGTTCTCGCGCATGCGGCTGACCCACACCCGGCCCGACTACGGCATCCGCAGCGTGGTGTCCGACGGCACCGAGGTAGCCGTGCACGAGGAGAAAACCCTCGTCTCCCCCTTCGGCACCCTGCTGCACTTCCGCAAGGACACCGATGCGGTGCATCCACCCGTGCTGCTGGCCGCACCGTTGTCGGGCCATTTCGCCACGCTGCTGCGCGAAACGGTGCGCACCCTGCTGCGCGACCACGACGTCTACCTGACCGACTGGCACAACGCGCGCGACGTGCCGCTGTGGCACGGCGGCTTCGGGCTGGACGACTACACGCTGCAGCTCATCCGCTTCCTGGAGGCCGTCGGCCCTGGCGTTCACATGGTGGCCGTCTGCCAGCCCTGCGTGGCCGCGCTGGCCGCCACCGCGCTCATGGCCGAGGACGGCAACCCCGCCACGCCCCGCAGCCTGACGCTGATGGCGGGCCCGGTCGACTGCCGCATCAACCCCACGGCGGTGAACAAGCTCGCGACCGACCGTCCCATCGACTGGTTCCGGCGCAACCTCATCAGCCACGTGCCATGGCCGCACGCCGGCATGATGCGGCGCGTGTACCCCGGCTTCCTGCAGCTGTCGGCCTTCATGAGCATGAACCCCGAGCGGCACAAGAAGCAGTTCGAGGACATGTACACCCACCTGGTCGAAGGCGACATCGAGAAGGCCCGCACCATCGGCACCTTCTACGACGAGTACCTGGCCGTGAACGACCTGCCGGCCGAGTTCTACCTGGAGACGGTGGAGCGCGTGTTCCAGACCTACGACCTGCCACTGGGCAAACTCACCGTGGGCGAGCGAACCGTGAACCCGGCCGCCATCCGCCGCACCGCGCTGCTCACCGTGGAAGGCGAGCGCGACGACATCTGCTCCGTGGGCCAGACCGTCGCGGCGCAAGACCTCTGCACCGGCATCCGGCCCTACATGAAGGCGCATCACCTTCAGGCCGGCGTGGGGCACTACGGGGTTTTCAGCGGCAGCAAGTGGAACGCGCAGATCTATCCGCGCGTGCGCGAGACGATCCATGCAGCAGCCGAGTTGAGCGGCTGAGAGAGAAGAACAATCTGGCAAGGGCCGTGAGGCCTTTGTTTGCCCTTGTGCGCCGGTCTTCCTACACTCGGCCGCCATGCAACGCCAGCCCTTGATCCGCAGCACGCCGCGCGCAGTCTTCACTGCGCGGACCGTCGCGGGGTCGCACCAGACCCTCGCAGATCTCTGAGCCCGGCGGTCAGCCTCCTTCCCCTTTCATCAGCACCTTTCATCGACCGCCGGGCCCAAGCCCCGCGCGGTAGCGCGCCCGCCCGGGCGCGCAGCGCCTTCCCCCGCTGAACCCCTTGCCCGTCGCCAGCCGCTTCGCCGCGGACGGCGGCCGGCCTTGCCATGCGGAAAGAGCACTGACGATGAGCAACATCCAATCGATCCTGGCGGTGACGGACCTGTCGGCGCACGGCCTGCGCACTGTCGTGCGCGCAGCCTCCATCGCGGCGGCGCACGGCGCGCTGCTGAAGATCATGTACGCCCCCGCGGCCTTCGCGGGTCCTGCGAATGCCGATGCGGCAGGCGGCCTTGGCGCCGTGTGCCTGGAGGTGGCCGAGCGCTTCGGCATCCTCGTCAAGAAGATCGACGACACGCGAGGACTGCTCGACGATGCCGCGCGCGAGGCGCGCTGGTGCGACCTCGTGGTGATCGGCGACGAACCCGACCGCTCGCTCGCCGCCTTCTTCCAGGGCCAGCCGGCCGAACGGCTGCTGCGGGCGTCGCAGCGGCCCGTGCTGGTGACAAGGCTGCACGCACAGGCTGGCGGCTACGCGCGCATCCTCGTCGCCGTCGACCTCATCGAGGAATCGCGCTCGCTGGTCGACCTGGCCTGCGACCTCGACGAACAGGCCGATATCGAGCTGTTCCATGCCTTCACACCCATGCATGAAGGCAAGCTGCGCTATGCCGACGTGTCGGCGCACGCGATAGACGCCTACCGTCACGCCTGCGCCCGCCAGGCGCGCGAACGCATGCTGTGGCTGTCGGACGCGTCGAACGCGCGCCGCAACCGCGTGGTGTCGTCGATCGGGCGTGGCGATCCGGCTCGGCAGGCGGCCGTGCAGCAGCAGTACACGGGGGCCGACCTGCTGGTGGTCGGCAAGCGCAGGCGCTCGGCGCTGACGGATTTCCTGCTCGGCAGCGTGGCGCTGCGCGCGCTGAGATGGTCCACGGGCGACGTGCTCGTGGTGCCGCACGGCACGCAAGTTCGGCATGCTCCCTCACTCGCGCAAAGGGGCACGGCATGACCATGCTGGCACTGCCATTCCCTTTTCTTACGCCGCTGCCGGGCTGCCTCTTGAGGCCGGCCGAGCTTCGCATCGACGTGGCCCCGGGCAAGCCAGGCCCCGCGGACACGCTCGCGCCCGTCCACGAGCGCATGCGCGCCATGCACGACCGCCTTCTGGAAATGCCGGGCCTTGCGCTCGGCGACCCCGGCCTGCGCGCACGTTTTCGCGAGGCCGACGGCGAGTTGTACGTCTACATCGAGGACCTGCGCCGGGACATGCTCGTGGGCTACACCGTGTTCAATCGTCTGATCGAGCTGAGCCGCAGGGCGGATCGCCACGTCCGTGCGCCGCATTCGCAGTACCACCCGGCCTGGCAGCGGCGCGGGCTGGCCTCCGCCGTCTACCGCTGGGCACTGGACCGGGGCATCTGCCTCATGAGCGGCGCACGGCAATCGCCGGGCGCGCATGCGCTCTGGCAGCGGCTGGCGTGCCGCTACGAGGCCGGCTTCGCCGATCTGCGATGCAAGCAGCTGAACTATCTGGGCCGCGAGATCGATGGCGCCACGCTCGATGCGCTGCACACCCGCATGTTCCTGATCGGCGAAGGCTGGACGCTGGAGCGCTTCCGCTTCGAGACGCAGATGGGCTAGCGCCTCAGCGCCGCGCCCGCGCGCCCTTGCCGCTCACGCGCCGCACCGTCGCCTCGCCGGCCTGCGGCAGCCGCTCGCGCAGGAAGGCGATGAGCTCCTGCGCCACCACGTTGCGCATCGGCCCCGGCAGGTAGGCCAGCACCACTCGGCGCTCGACGCGCGGCTTCAGCAGCGGCACCACGGCCAGCTCGGGGTCGCGCAGCGACGAGGTGTACAGGCGCGGCATCAGCCCCAGGGCCTGGCCGCCGCGCACCAGCGCATAGAGCGTCTCGGAGTAGCTCACGCGGTAGGGCTGCGGCCCCTGCGCGAACTGCGCACGCGCCGGGTTTCCCAGCGCCGGCATGCTTCCGCTTTCGAAGAGCACCAGCCGCTCCTTGCCGATGGCCTCCCAGCTCGCATCGCCGGCCGCCGCCAGCGGGTGGTCGCGCCGCACCACCAGCACGAGCGGGTCACGGAAGAGGTCGATGCAGGTAAGGCCACCCGGCGGCTCGGTGATGGCGGCCACGGCCATGTCGATCTGGCCACTGCGCAGCTCGGCCAGCAGGGTGTTCGACGGGGCATCGCGCCAGGACAGCTCCACCTCGCGATGGCCGTCCTGAAGGAACTCGCTGGCGGCAGCCGCCACCCGCGCGCTGGCCGAGGGGATCACGCCGATGCGCACATAGGCCCGGCCGCGCTGCACCGTGCTCTCGATGTCGCGCAATGCCACCTCGAAGGTGTTGACCAGGAAGTCGGTGCGCGCGAGCACCTCGGCGCCCACGGGCGTGAGTTCGAGCCGATGGGTGGACCGGGTGAGCAGTTCGGCGCCAAGCAGCTTCTCCATCTGCTTGATGGCGTTGCTCAGGGCCGGCTGGGTGATGGCCAGCCGCCGCGCGGCCCTGCCGAACTGGCCTTCTTCCACGAGCACCGAGAAGAACTGCAGCTGGCGCAGCGTGAGAGCGCGCAGGGGCAAGGCGGCCATGGCGAATCCCTGGTTATTGATTCAGTGAATCAAATTATAGAAATTCAAAATTTTCCTTATGGGCACTGCGTTACTAGACTGCCCGCCATGATCAGCCCCACGTCCGCGCCCACCATCTCCGCAGCGCCCCTCACGCTGGAGGTGATGCTGCATGCGATGCCCAAGGCCGAGCTGCACTGCCACCTGTTCGGCACGGTGCGCCACGAGACCTTCAAGCAGCTCAACCGCCGCGCCGGCTCTCCGCTGGCCGACGACGAGATCGAGGGCTTCTACACGCGCGGCGAGAAGCCGGTCGGTGTGCTGCGGGTGCTGCGCGCGCTCGATGCCCAGCTGGTGCGCAGCGCCGGCGACCTCTACCAGCTCACGCTCGAATACCTGCAGGACGCCGCTGCCCACAACGTGCGCCATGCGGAGTTCTTCTGGAACCCGACCGGCACGGTGCATGAGTCGGGCATCGCCTACCCGCTCGCGCAGGGCGCCATCGTGCGGGCCATCCAGGATGCGAAGCAGGAGTTCGGCATCTCCGGCCGCCTCATCGCCGCCATCGACCGCGAGGCCAGCCCCGAGGCGGCCGTGGAGATGGTCGAATGGGTCAAGGCTCATCGCTGCGACGAAGTGATTGGCATCGGCATCGACTACCGCGAGGTCGACCGCCCGCCCGAGATGTTCGCCCGGGCCTATGCCGACGCGAAGAAGGCCGGCCTGAAGACCACCGCGCACGCGGGCGAGTTCGGCATGCCCTGGACCAACGTGCGCACCGCGCTCGACGAATTGCAGGTCGACCGCATCGACCACGGCTACACGGTGGTCGACCAGCCCGACTACGCGCGCAGGTGCGCCGAGCGCGGCGTGATCTTCACCGTCGTGCCCACCAACTCCTACTACCTGCGCACCCTGCCCCCCGAGCGCTGGGCGCTGGACCACCCCATCCGCCGCATGCCCGGCCTGGGCCTGCGCATCCACCCGAACACCGACGACCCGACGCTGCACAAGGTCACGCCCACGCAGGCCTGGCTGATGATGGTGCGCGACTTCGGCTTCGGGCTGGACGACCTGCGCGGCTTCATGCTCAACGGCCTCGACGGCGCATGGATCGACGACGCGCAGCGCCGCGAGTGGCGCACGCAATGGAGCGCCGAGTTCGACGCGCTGCGCGCCCGGCTCGACACCGAACCCGCCCCCACCAACCACGAATGACCCACGCCATGAACACGCCCCGCCGCCTGCTCCTTGCCGCTGCGCTCTGCGCCGCCCTTCCCGCCGCCGCCCTCGCACAGGCGGCATGGCCTGCCGCCAAGCCCATCACGCTGATCGTGCCCTTCACGGCCGGCGGCAGCGTGGACGTGAACGCGCGCCTCGTGGCCCAGCGCCTCGGCGAACGGCTCAAGCAGTCGGTGGTGGTCGAGAACGTGGCCGGCGCGGGCGGCGCGATCGGCGTGGCGAAGGCGGTGAACGCGGCGCCCGACGGCTACACGCTGGTGGCGGGCCCCGACAGCGCCATCGCCATCGGCAAGCTGGTGAACCCCTCGGCCTTCCGCTTCGATCCGCTGAAGGACCTGGCGCCGGTGGGCATGCTCAACACGGCGCCGATGGTGCTGGTGGCACGGCCCGGCCTCGAGGCACAGACCTTCTCCGACTTCGTGAAGCTGGCCAAGGCCAAGCCCGGCAAGTACAACTACGCGACCTCGGGCGTGGGGACCGTGCTGCAGCTGGCGATGGAGCTGCTGAAGGAGCGCAGCGGCATCTTCGTCACGCACGTGCCCTACCGCGGCGGCGCGCAGATCGCCACCGACGTGATCGGCGAGCAGGTCGACCTGGCGATGCTGGTGAGCACCAGCGCGATTCCGCACGTGAACGGCAAGCGGCTGAAGGCGCTGGGCATCACCGGCAGCAAGCGGCTGGCCGCGCTGCCCAACGTGCCGACCTTCGACGAGATGCCAGGCCTCAAGGGCTTCGACATGGTGAGCTGGACCGGCATCTTCGCGCCCGCGAAGACGCCGCCGGCCGTGGTCGCGCAGATCAACCAGGAACTCAACGCGGTGCTGCAGGAGGAAGGCGTGCGCAGCAAGCTCGTGGAGCAAGGCGCGCTGCCGGGCAGCGGCACGCCCGAGGCCTTCGCGAAGTTCGTGCAGGCCGAGTACGCGCGCAACCAGAAGATCGTGCAGACCGCCAACATCAAGGAGTGAGCGCGTGACCAGGCCCTTGCTGTCCCGCCGCGCCCTGCTGCTGGGCGCATCCGCCGCCGGCCTCGCGGGCGTGTCATGGGCCCAGAGCCCGAGCCCCGCCCAACTGGCGCAGGCACTCGCCGGCACCCCGGCCACCCGGCTGCCCCCGGTGACGGGCAGGCGCCAGGTCATCATCGACACCGACCCCGGCCAGGACGACGCCATCGCCCTGCTGATGGCCATGGCCGCCACCGACCGGCTCGACATCAGGGCGCTGACCGTGAGCGTGGGCAACCTGCCGCTGGCGGTGACCGAGAAGAATGCGCGCATCGTGCGCGACTGGGCCGGGCGGCCCGAGATTCCGGTCTACGCCGGCTATCCGCGCCCGCTGGTGCGCGAACCCATCTTCGCCGACGACGTGCACGGCAAGACCGGCATGGAAGGCCCGACGCTGCACGAGCCACGCGGGCCGCTGGAGCCGAAGCATGCGGTGCAGTACATCATCGAGACGCTGCGCGCCGCCCAGCCTAGGAGCATCACGCTCGTGGGCCTGGGGCCGCTCACCAACTTCGCGGCCGCGCTCAACTCGGCGCCCGACATCAAGCCGGCCATTGCCGAGATCGTGGTGATGGACGGCTCCTGGGGCGTGGGCGGCAACATCACGCCGGCCGCCACCTTCAACGTGTATGCCGACCCCGAGGCCGCGTCGATCGTGTTCCGCAGCGGCGTGCCGGTCACGGCCATGTCGCACGACGCGGCGCGCCGCGTACTGCTCACGCCAGAGCGCATCGCACCCTTCCGCGCCATGCGCAACAACGCCGGCAAGGTGGTGGCGGACATCTTCGACTCGATGATGGCCTACGGCGTGCGCCGCCGCGGCGTGGCGGTCGGGCCGATCTACGACCCGTGCGTGATCGCCTATCTGCTCGAGCCCGAGCTCTTCAAGGGCGCGAAGGTGAGCGTGGATGTGGAGACGAAGGGGGAGTTCACGACCGGCGCGACGGTGGTCGACTTTCGCGGCTACAACCGCCGCACGCCCAATGCGCTGTGGATCAGCGAGGCCGATACCGAGGGCTTCTACGCCCTGCTGCAGGCGCAGATCGCGCGGCTGCCCTGACCAGGGCCTGCCGCGCAAGGGGATGCCGGCGGGTCAGCCGGCCTTCTCGTCTTCCTCGGGCCAGTCGCGGATGTAGGCCTTGAGCATCTTGTTCTCGAAGTTCTGGCTGTCCACCACGGCCTTGGCCACGTCGTAGAAGCTGATCACGCCCATCAGCATGCGCTTGTCCATCACGGGCATGTAGCGCGCGTGGCGCTCCAGCATGATGCGGCGGATCTCGTCGAGGTCGGTTTCCAGGGTGCAGGTGACGGGGGCGTCGTCCATGGCCTTGCGCACGAGCGTGGTGCCGACCTGGCCCCCGTTGGCGACGATGGTCACGATCACCTCGCGGAAGGTGAGCATGCCGACCAGGTCGCCGTGTTCCATGACCACCAGCGAACCGATGTCCTTTTCCGCCATCGTCTTGGCGGCTTCTGCCAGCAGGTCGTCTGGCGTGATGGTGAAGAGCGTATTGCCCTTGACGCGAAGGATGTCGCTGACTTTCATCGTTTTGCTCCTCTGGGGACTCAATCTCGGCTATCTCGGCGGGCGTGCCGTTTTTGAATATAGCCCACAATCGACGCCGACCTGAGCGCCCCTGTCGCGCACGCTGAATTGCAGACGTAACGGGGCTTTGCCAGGAGACAACAGCTCAGACACGAGAAAGGCCCTCATGCCCGGATATTCCGACCCCGGTTTCGACACCCTCGCGCTGCACGCCGGCGCCGCGCCCGACCCCGCCACCGGCGCGCGGGCGGTGCCGATCCACCTGACCACCTCCTTCGTCTTCGAATCCAGCGACCACGCGGCCGCCCTGTTCAACCTGGAGCGCGCCGGCCACGTGTACTCGCGCATCAGCAACCCGACCAACGCGGTGCTGGAGCAGCGCGTTTCGGCGCTCGAGGGCGGCATCGGCGCCATCGCCACCGCCAGCGGGCAGGCGGCGCTGCACCTGTCGGTGGCCACGCTGATGGGCGCGGGCTCGCACATCGTGGCCAGCACGGCCCTGTACGGCGGCTCGCAGAACCTGCTGCACTACACGATGCGCCGCTTCGGCATCGAGACCACCTTCGTGAAACCCGGCGACCTCGACGGCTGGCGCGCCGCGGTACGCCCCGAGACCAAGCTCTTCTTCGGTGAGACGGTGGGCAACCCCGGGCTCGACGTGCTCGACATTCCGGCCGTGGCCGACATCGCCCACGAGGCGGGCGTGCCGCTGCTGGTCGATTCCACGCTCACCTCGCCCTACCTGATCAAGCCCTTCGACTGGGGCGCCGACCTGGTCTACCACTCGGCCACCAAGTTCCTCTCGGGCCACGGCACCGTCATCGGCGGCGTGGTGGTCGACGGCGGCAGCTTCGACTGGGAGAAATCAGGCAAGTTCGCCGAGCTGACCCAGGCCTACGACGGCTTCCACAACATGGTGTTCAGCGAGGAAAGCACCGTCGGCGCCTTCCTGCTGCGTGCCCGCCGCGAGGGGCTGCGCGACTTCGGCGCCTCGATGAGCCCGCACACGGCATGGCTGATCCTGCAGGGCATCGAGACGCTGCCGCTGCGCATGGAGCGCCACATCGACAGCACGCAGAAGGTGGTCGAGTTCCTCGCGAGCCACCCCTTCGTGTCGCGCGTGGGACATCCGCTGATCGAATCGCACCCGAGCCACGCGCTCGCGCAGAAGCTGCTGCGTCACGGCGCGCGCGGCGCCGGAGCCGTGTTCAGCTTCGACATCAAGGGCAGCCGCGCCCAGGGCAAGGCCTTCATCGAGGCGCTGAAGCTCTTCAGCCACCTGGCCAATGTAGGCGACTGCCGCAGCCTGGTGATCCACCCCGCGAGCACCACGCACTTCCGCATGACTGACGAGGCGCTTGCCGGTGCGGGCATCTCGCAGGGCACGATCCGCCTCTCGATCGGCCTGGAAGACCCGGCGGACCTGATCGACGACCTCAAGCGCGCCCTGAAGGCCGCGGAAAAGGCGGGTGCCTGAGATGAACTACACCGTCAACGGCCACGCCACCTACTGCTACACCGGCGGCAAGCCCTTCGATGCGGCCAAGCCCACGGTCGTCTTCATCCACGGCGTGCTCAACGACCACAGCGTGTGGATCCTGCAGAGCCGCTGGTTCGCCAACCACGGCTGGAACGTGCTCGCGGTCGACCTGCCCGGCCACTGCAAGAGCGAGGGCCCGCCGCCGGCCAGCGTGGAAGAGGCGGCGCAATTCGTCATCGCGCTGCTCGACGCGGCGGGCGTGCAGAAGGCAGCGCTGGTCGGCCACAGCTTCGGCTCGCTGATCGCACTGGAAGCGGCGTCGCGCGCGCCGGAGCGGATCACGCGGCTCGCGATGGTCGGCACGGCCTATCCGATGGCGGTGTCGCCCGCGCTGCTCGAAAGCTCGGTGAGCGACCCGCAGCGCGCCATCGCCATGGTCAACACCTTCTCGCACTCGCTGCTGGCGCCGCCGCCCTCCTCGCTCGGCCCCGGCACCTGGCTCTACGGCAGCTCGCGCGCGCTGATGCGCCGCGTGCTCGCGAGCAACCGCGAGGCGAATGTGTTCCACATCGGCTTCAAGGCCTGCAACGACTACGCGAACGGCGAGGCGGCCATCGAGAAGGTGCAGTGCCCCGTGCTCTTCCTGCTCGGCGATGCCGACCAGATGACGCCGCCGCGCGCCACCAAGGCGCTGGTGGGCAAGGCGCGCAACGCGAAGGTGGTGACGGTCAGCGCGGGCCACTCGCTGATGAGCGAGGCGCCCGACGAGGTGCTGTTCGCGCTGCGCGACTTCCTGAACGCCTGAGCCCTACTCCGCCGCGATGCCCGCCCGGTGGGCGAGCGCGCGGTAGCGAGAGATCTCGCCTTCCATCTGCGCGCGGAACGCCGCCGCGCCGATGGCCACCGGCTCCATTCCCTGCGCGCGCAGCTGGGACTGCAGAGCCGGGTGGCCCATGGTCGCGACGACGGTGCGGGCGAGCTTGTCGACAACCGGAGCCGGCGTGCGCGCCGGGGCGGCGAAGCCGTACCAGGCATCGAAAGTGGCCTCGGGCAGGCCCTGTTCGGCCAGCGTGCGCACCTCCGGCAGCATGCTGGAGCGCGTCGCGCCCACGATGCCCAGCGCGCGCAGCTTGCCTGCGCGCACGTGCGGCGCCACCGCCGCCACGGTGTCGATGGCGATCTCGACCTCGCCGCCGATCACCGCCAGCGCGCTCTGGCTGCTGCCCTTGTACGGAATGTCCTGCAGCTGGATGCCCGCGGCCAGCGCGAACAGCTCGCCCGACAGGTGGGGCCCCGAGCCGGAGCCGAAGGTGGCGTAGCGGATGCTCTTCGGCCTCGCCTTGGCCGCCGCGACGAGTTCGGGCAGCGACTGCCAGGGCTGGCCCTTGCCCACCACCAGCACCAGGGGCGTGCGCGCCACGATGGCGATGGGCGCGAGGTCGCGCACCGTGTCGTAGGGCAGCCTGGCGCGCAGGGCCGGGTTCACGCTGAAGCTGGTCGAGCCCGACAGCAGCAGCGTGTAGCCATCGGGTGCGGCCTTGGCGACCGCGTCGGTGCCGATGATGGTGGAGGCGCCCGGCTTGTTGTCGATCACGACGGGCTGGCCGAGCTGCTCCGACAGCGTCTGCCCCATCGCCCGCGCAACCAGGTCGGTGCCGCCACCCGGCAGAAAAGGCACGACGAGCTTGATCGGACGTTCGGGCCAGGCCCCCTGGGCGAAGACGGGCGAATGAGCGCCCGACACGGCGCAAGCGGAAAGAAGCAGGCCGAAGCGGCGACGGGAGATGGCGATGTCCATGGTGCGTGTCAGGAGAGAGTGGAAGCGGATTGCGCAAGCCGGCCGGCGGCCCATGGCGCGAGGCCCGGCTCGCCCAGGTCCCAGTAGAGGCCGGCCATGATCTGCAGGCCATCGCGCGCCAGCGGCGCGAGCAGGTGTTCGTTGGGCGCGTGCTGCGAGCAGGCCGGGTACGAATGCGGCACCCACAGCGTGGGCAGCCCGAGCAGGTCGGCGAACACGTCGTTGGGCAGCGAACCGGCCAAGTTGGGCAGCAGGTCCAGGCGCTGGCCGCTGCTTTCCTCGATGGAACGACGCGCCCAGCCCACCCAGGGGTTCTCCACGTCGAGCCGTGTCGCGGCGCCGGTCAGCGTGACCTCCACCTCGACCTGGCCGAAGCCGTGCGCATCGAGGTGCGCGCGCACGATCTTCTGCAGGTCCTGCCAGGGCGTGCCGACCACGAAGCGCAACTGGCAGTGCGCCACCGCCTCCGAGGGAATCGCGTTGACGGGCCGCTGCGGCGAGCCTGCGCCGAGCGCCAGCACCTCGATGGTGTTCCAGGCCACCAGCCGCTCCGCCGGGCTCAGGCCGGGCTCGCCCCAGCCTTCGTCGACCTCGGGATCGTCCGCGCCGCCGCCGATGGCGATGCTGGCCAGCGCATCGCGCACCGCCTGTGTGACCGGCGGCGGGCGAAGCGCCTCGACGAGGATGCGTCCGCGCGCATCCACCAGCGAAGCCACCGCATGGCTGACGACGGTGCCCGGATTGACCAGCACACCGCCCCAGTTGCCCGAGTGATAGCCGCGCGGCCGGGCGCGCAGGCGCAGGCTGAAGTTGACCGCGCCGCGTGAGCCTAGGAACAGCGTCGGCCGCGCCGCGCTCACGCGCGGTCCGTCGCTGGCGATGAACAGGTCGGCGCGCAGCTTGTCGCGCTGCTGCGCGCAAACCGCGTGCAGGCCGGGCGAGGCGGCCTCCTCGCCCATCTCGACGAGCCAGGTCACGTTGTAGCCGAGCCTGCCGCCGCGGGCCTCCAGCGCTGCCGCCAGGCCGCCGATGTTGATGCTGTGCTGGCCCTTGTTGTCGGCCGTGCCGCGCCCGTACCAGCGCTCGCCGCGTGCCGTCAGCGCCCAGGGGGCGAGGCCCTCTTCCCAGTGCGCGTCCTGCCCGCTGACCACGTCGCCGTGCCCGTAGGTCATCACGGTGGGCAGGGACGGGTCCTCGATGCGGCGCGCGATGAGGAAGGGCCCGCCGCCGGGCATCGGGTTGGCGACCACCTCGCAGGCGAAGCCGAGTGCGGCGAGCGGCGGAATCATCTCCTCGCGCAGGTAGGCCTCGAGCGCAGGCGTGGCGGCGCCGGTGTCGCTTTCGGTGCGGAAGGCGACGCGGCGCTGGAGGTCGGCGAAGAAGCCGCCCCTGTCGAAGTAGGCGGCTGCGGCGGCGAGGCTGTCCTTGCGTTGCATGAAGGGTTCCTTGTCTTTCGGTCCATCGGGACAGCAAGTACAAGGCCTGAAGGCCGATGCTTCCAGCATCGTTTTGGCAAGCTACCATTGCCTTGAAGGCAATTCTTCGGGTACTTCCATCCCTGCCATGACGCTCCCGCTCCTCAGCATCCCGATGCGGCACTTCCTCGAAGTGGCGCGCAGCGGCTCTGTAAATCAGGCGGCCGCGCGCCTCTTCGTGGCCTCATCGGCGGTGAGCCGGCAGATCGCCAAGCTGGAGGACAGCCTGGGCACGCCGCTCTTCGAACGGCATGCGCGGGGCATGGCGCTCACGGCGGCCGGCGAGCGGCTGGCGGCGCACCTGCGCAATGCGCAGATCGACATCGAGCAGGTGGTAGAGCAGGTGCGCGACCTCGGCGGCCAGAGTGCGCGGCGCATCCGCATGGCCTGCACCGAAGGCTTTGCGGGGCACTTCATGCCGCTGGTGATGCGCAGCTTCGAGTCGGCCAACCCGGGCTGCCAGCTGGAGCTGCACGTGGGCTCGCCCGACGGCGTGAGCGCGCTGCTGGCGCGCGGCGAGACCGACATCGCGCTCAAGTACGTGGTCGCGCCCGAGCCCGGCCTGAAGATCGAGCACTCGGTCACCGCGCCGGTGTATGCGGTGCTGCGGCCCGACCATCCGCTGGCACGCCAGCGCGTGGTGTCGGTGGCCGACGCGGTGCGCTATCCGCTGGCCGTGGGCGACAAGGGCGTGACCGCCCGCCAGCTCTTCGACCAGGCCTGCAGCCTGCAGGGGCTGCAGTACCACGCGCTCTTCGTGAGCAATTTCTCCTCGGTGCTGCTGCCGCTGCTGCGCACGCCCGATGTGATGCTCTCGGGCCTGGTCACGGTGATGCACCTGATCGACGACGGCACGGTGGTGGCGCGGCCTTTTGCAGAAGCGCCGCTGCAGCAGCGGCAATTGCAGGTGCTGGCGCTCGAAGGCCGCACGCTGCCGTCGCTGGCGCAGGACTTCGTGCGGCACCTGGTCGCGGCCATCGCCAGCGCGGGGCGCCGCAAGCTGGGGCGCGCGCAGGCTTCCGGCGCAACGAAGAAGAAGATCAGCCCAGGGCGTTGATGTCGGCGGGGTCGAGGATCGGCTTCGGCGCACCGTTGCGCGCCACCGCCAGCATCGCGCGTCCCACCTTCTCGGTGGTCGTCACCCGGTTCGGCCAAAGCCGGAAGGCCAGCCCGAGCACCGGCTTGAGCACGACGATGGCCGCGTCGTACACCGGCGTCTTCGAGCGGATGCCGTGCAGCGGCTGGATCATGCCGGGACGGAACATGTAGGCCGCCTTGAACGGCAGGCGCAGCAGCGCGTTCTCGGTCGCGCCTTTCACCCGCGCCCACATGCTGCTGCCGCGCTCGCTGCTGTCGGTGCCCGCGCCCGTCACGTAGGTGAAGGTCATGCCCGGGTTGAGCCGAGCGAGCACGGTGGCGGCGGCCAGCGTCAGGTCGTAGGTGATGTGCCTGTACTCGGGCTCCTTCATGCCCACCGAGGACACGCCGAGGCAGAAGAAGCAGGCATCGAAACCCTGCAGCTGCGATTCGACGTCGCCGTAGTCGTACATGTTCCTGTGGACCAGGTCGCGCAGCTTCGGGTGCTGCTGCCCCGTGGGGTTGCGGCCGATTGCGACGACGCTTTCCACGTCGGGCGCCAGCAGGCATTCACGCAGCACGCCCTGCCCCACCATGCCGGTGGCGCCGAAGATCAGGACTTTCATGGGAAAGGCTCCAGCCGGTCAGACCGCGAAGACTGCGGGCTTCTTGTTCAGCACGGCCAGCAGCAGGTCGACGTCGAGGCTGGAGGGCTGCGGCGCCTGCAGCGCCGAGAGCATGCGCGAGAGCGTCTCGGCATGCGGCAGCAGCGGACCCAGGAAACGCGTGCCATCGGAACCGGCGACCAGCAGGGTCGGGAAGGTCTCGACGTCGAAGGCATCGGCGATGTCGGCATGGTCCTCGATGTCGACCCAGGCGAAGCGGAACTGCGGATGCGCCCGTGCCACTTCCTGGAGCAGCGGCCGGTAATCGCGGCAGGTGCCGCACCATTCGGCGCAGAGGCAGACGACCCAGGGCGCATCGCCGGCCGGACCGGCGGACTCGGGGGAGCTCGGAAGGCTTGGAATAGCGCTCAAGGCTGATGCGTCGGTGGTGTGATCGGAAGGCCGGATGGTGCGGCCGGGAGGTCGTGGCTATTATGGACAAAGCCCTCCCGAAGGGTACAGGAGACTCGCACGATGAACACCACGACCGCCCCCGCATCTGCCGTCGATCCGCGCCAGTTCAAGAGCTTCGCGGAGTTCTATCCCTTCTACCTGACCGAGCACGCCAACCTCACCTGCCGGCGGCTGCACTTCGCCGGCTCGACCATCTCGCTGCTGTGCCTGGTGGCGCTGGTAGCCACGCTCAATCCGTGGTGGCTGCTGGCAGGCCTCTTGGCTGGATACGGCTTCGCCTGGGTCGGGCACTTCGGCTTCGAGAAGAACAAGCCGGCATCGTTCAAGCGGCCGCTCTATTCATTCATGGGCGACTGGGCGATGTACCGGGACATCTGGCTGGGGCGCGTAAGAATCAACTAACCCCCAGGCTTGCCCACTTCTTGTGGTCTCCACCCCCTGCAGGGGGCAACACCGGCGGCCCGGCGGAGCCGGTTCCGCGGTGTTCCTGGAACAATCCCATCAAATCAACAGCACATCGCCCAACCTCAGGGAGCGCAACGGCCCCTTCTGCCAGAGGTCTTCGAGCGGCTCGGCCTGCGGCATCAGCAGTTCCTTCAGCAGCGGCTCGATGGGCGTCGAGGGGTCGGCGAGCAGCACGTAGCGCGGGTCCTCGTTGGCGGGCTCTTCCGCCAGCGGCGCGATCCAGTCGAGCGCCACCAGCGTCTCGACCACCGGCGCGAGCTGCAGCGCATCGACGCGCATGCGCGTCACCAGCTCGGTCGCGCCCATGCCCTTGGCCGGCGTGGCCTGCGCACGGGCCAGGTGCTGCAGCGTCTCCATGGCCAACTGCATGGGCCAGCCGGCAGTGCCGCCGCGCCGCGCGACGCCCGTCAGCAGGCTGGGCAGGTAGGCCGCGATGACCGCGCCGAGCAGCACGATCACCCAGGCCACGTAGATCCACACCAGAAGAATAGGCACCGTGGCGAAGGCGCCGTACAGCACCGAGTAGGTCGGCACGAGGCTCAGGTAGTAGCCCAGCACGCGCTTGGCGATCTCTATGGCCGCCGCCACGAAGATGCCTCCGGCCCATGCATGCGACCAGCGCACGTTGGTGTTGGGCACGTAGTGGTAGAGCGAGGCCATGCCGACCGCGAGCAGCAAGAACTCGAAGGTGTCGAAGAACAGCTTCACCATGCCGCGTCCCACCACGTCGCTGGTGGCCGCGACCACGTACGAAGTGGTGGAAAGGCTCACCGCGAGGATGATCGGCCCCAGCGTGATGGCCGCCCAGTAGATCAGCACCCGCTGCGCGAACGGCCGCGGCGAGCGCACGCGCCAGATGTTGTTGAGCGTCTTGTCGATGGTGAGGATCAGCGCGATGGCGGTGATCAGCAGCACGATCAGGCCCGCGATGCCGAGCCCGCTGGCCTTGCTCGCGAACTGGTTCAGGTAGCCCAGCACCTGCCGCGCGATGTTGTCCGGGATAAGGCTCTCGATGAGCCAGCGCTGCAGGCGGCCCTGCATCTTCGCGAACATCGGGAACACTGTGAAGAGAGCCAGCGCCACCGTGAAGAAGGGCACCATCGCGATGGTGGTGGTGAAGGTCAGGCTGCTGGCCGTGAGGCCGAGCCGGTCCTCGCGGAAGCGCTCGCCGAGCACCGCTGCGGTGTTGCGCCACGGAAAGCGCGAAAGATCCCTCCAGAGCTGCCGTCGATTCATGGCCGGTATCATAGGAGTTGAACTCTCCCCCAGCCTCCGCGCACTTCGTGTCGCTGCGCCAACCCCCTCGCCGGGGGCGATACCAGCGGCCCGGCAAAGCCGGTTCCGCGGTCTCCCGTTCATGAATGCCAATTCGCCGCTAGCACCATCCTCCGTTCGTGCCACCCGCTGGGCCGCCGTGGGCAGCCTGCTCGGCCTGATCGTGCTGGGCCTGGCCTGGGAACTGTGGCTGGCGCCCCTGCGACCCGGCGGCTCGCTGATGGCGCTGAAGGTACTGCCGCTGGTCATTCCGCTCGCGGGGCTGTGGAAGAACCGCATGTACACCTACCGCTGGGTCAGCCTGATGATCTGGCTCTATTTCACCGAGGGCGTGGTGCGCGCCTGGAGCGACACCAGCGGCGTGAGCCAGGTGCTCGCGCTCGTCGAGGTGCTGCTGTGCCTCGTGCTCTTCGCCGCCTGCGCCTGGCATGTGCGGCTTCGCCTGCGCCACGCCAAGAACGCTGCCCGCCAATTGGAGGCTTCCGCCCAATGACCACTGCCACCACTACCGCTTCTTCCACAGCCCTGATCGAACGACTGCGCGCCATCGTCGGCGCCTCGCACGTGCTCAACGAGGGCGACCTCACCGCCTACGAGCAGGACTGGCGCAAGCGCTCGCGCGGCAAGTCGCTGGCCGTGGTGCGTCCGGCCAACACGCAGCAGGTGGCCGACGTGGTCAAGGCCTGCGCCGCGGCCGGCACGGCCGTCATTCCACAAGGCGGCAACACCGGCCTCGCGGTCGGCTCCATTCCGGACGACAGCGGCACGCAGGTGGTGCTGAGCCTGCAGCGCATGAACGCGATCCGCACCATCGACGCCGCCAACCTCACGATGACGGTGGAGGCCGGCTGCATCCTGCAGACGCTGCAGGAAACCGCCGAGAAAGCCGGCTACCTGTTCCCGCTGAGCCTCGCGGCCGAGGGCAGCTGCACCATCGGCGGCAACCTCGCGACCAACGCGGGCGGCACGCAGGTCGTGCGCTACGGCAACACGCGCGAGCTGTGCCTGGGCCTCGAGGTGGTCACGCCGCAGGGCGAGATCTGGGAAGGTACCAGCGGCCTGCGCAAGGACAACACCGGCTACGACCTGCGCGACCTGTTCGTCGGCAGCGAGGGCACGCTGGGCATCATCACCGCGGCGACCATGAAGCTCTACCCGCTGCCCGCCGCGCAGCTCACCGCCTGGGCCGCGGTGCCGTCACTCGACCACGCGGTGACCCTGCTGGGCCTCGCCCACAAGCACCTGGGCCCCGGCCTCACCGGGTTCGAGGTGATGGGCAAGTTCGCGCTGAGCCTGGTCGACAAGCACATGCCCCAGCTGCGCGTGCCCTTCATCGGCGACGATGCAGTGCCCTACTGCGTGCTGCTGGAGAACTCCGACAGCGAATCCGAGGACCACGCCCGCGCGCGCTTCGAGGCGCTGCTCGAAACCGCCTTCGAGGACGGCTGCGTGACCGACGCGGTGGTGGCCGAGAACCTCACGCAGGCACACCAGCTGTGGCACATCCGCGAGAGCATTCCACTCGCACAGGCCGAGGAAGGCCTGAACATCAAGCACGACATCTCGATTCCCGTCTCGCGCATCCCTGCCTTCGTTCAGGAGACCGACGCGCTGCTGGCGCGCGAGATCGCCGGCGTGCGGCTGGTCAACTTCGGCCACCTGGGCGACGGCAACCTGCACTACAACGTGCAGGCGCCGGAGAACGTCGATACCAAGGCCTTCCTGAAGAACGAGGAAGAGCGCATCAACACGCTGGTGTACGACGCGGTCGAGAAGTTCGGCGGCTCGTTCTCGGCCGAGCACGGCGTGGGCTCGCTCAAGGTCGACAAGCTCGAGAAGCACAAGTCGCCGGTGGCGCTGGAGATGATGCGGGCGATCAAGCGGGGGCTTGATCCGAAGAACATCCTGAACCCCGGGCGGGTGATCCGGGTTTAGGCAGACCTGCGGCCCGCGTCCGCCCAGGCCGCTATTTCCCGACGCGAAGCAGCCGGGCGCTCCGTGACGCGCCGCAGTCATGTCTGGAGCTAACAATTCGGTGATACACTCCAATAAGAATAGTTCTTATTCACCAACCCCGGGGTCTTCGAAGCCAAGCGCCTGCACGGCCTGCACGCCTCTTCCCATGCGGAAGTCGGGGCAGTCTTGTCGACGCGTTCAGGCACGCAGCCCCGGGACCCATCGTCGATGCTTGCGAGAAGGCGGCCGGATGCGCGACCTCGTCCAGGAACTTGTAGCTCACTATGCGGACTTGCGCCGGCAGCTGACTCGCGACCTGAGAGATCCGCACTACGCGGCCGACATCGCGCAATCGAGCTTCGAGCGGGTCTACACGGCAGCCCTCAAGGCGCGCGGCGGCAATCGCGGCGATGCCCCGTCCGACCTGCTGGACCCCAATGCCAACGCCATCGAATCGCCTCGGGCCCTGCTGTTTCGCGTGGCGCGCAACCTGTGCGTCGACGACGCTCGCCGGCGCAAGGTCGCCCAGGAGTGGGCCGGCACGCATGCAGGCATCGGCACGCAGCAGACGGCACAGTCCAGCGAATACGTCGTGGCCCAGCAACGGGTTCTGGCGCGGGTGGTCGAAACCATGGAACAACTGCCGCCGCGGCGGCGCGAAGTCTTCCTGCTGTTTCGCGCCTACGGCCACACGCGCAGCGAAATAGCGCAGCGGCTGAACATCACCGAGATGGCCGTGGCCAAGCATCTGCTGCGCGCCACCATCGACTGCTCGCGCGTATTCGCCGAACTGCGCTCGGAGCTGATCGAACCCCAGGTCGTGCTGAGCCGGCCGGGCTTCGACGCGGCATTGGCAGAAGACTTCTCGTGAACGGCGGCAGCATGGCGGTCGGCGCTCCTCCGCGCGAACGGCTGATCGAGCGCGCGCTCGCGCTGATCGTCGAAGGCGAGATCGCCACCGGCGAAGCCGCGGGCCGCGCCCGCGCGTTGCTCGACCAGTGGCGCAGCAAATCGGCGGAGCACGCGGCAGCCGTGCAGGAGGCGCACGAGCGCTGGGATGCGCTCGGCGGCATGGCAAGCGACCTGCGCGCGCACTTCGACGAACCCGAAGCCGCTCTGATGGCCAATGCGGCAGCTGCCGCCACGACGTCGACGCACCGCCAGCAGCGCCGCAAGATGCTGCTTTCGGTCGCGGCCTTCCTGGGTACCGGCCTGGTCGCGGGCCGAGGCGTGCAGTGGTACTGGCAGCAACCAGTGTTTCGCGCAGCCTACGAAACCCGGACCGCGCAGATGCTCAAGGTGACGCTGACCGACGGCCGCGGCGATGCGTCCGGCAGCCAGCTCGACCTGGCGCCGCAGAGCGCGATCGATGTGACGCTCTATCGACAGCGCCGCACCGTCGACATGGCGCACGGCGAAGTGCGCTTCGAAGTGGCGCGCGACACGACCCGCCCCTTTCACGTCCGCACGCGCGATGCCAGCATCGAAGTGGTCGGTACCGCATTCACTGTGCGCGACCGCGGCGGCCCGCTCACAGTGGGCGTGGAGAATGGCCATGTGCGCGTGCGCGTGTCGCCGCGGGACGGCGCCACCGGCGCGGAAGCGGAAGTAATCGATCTGCGCATGGGCGATTTGCTGGAAATCCAGGACGGCCACGCAGCCGCCGTGCGGCAGACGGACACGGCCGCCCTGTCCGCCTGGCGCAGCGGCTGGCTGGTCTTCGAGAATACGCCGCTCGGCGACGCGCTGGCCGCAGTCAACAGCTATCGCGCACGCCCTATCGTCAGCACGAACTCTCGCATCGACGCGATGCGACTGTCGGGCCGCTTCCGCACCAACGATTCCGATGGCCTCGTTGCCGTGCTGCCGACGATCCTGCCCCTCGCCACCGAACCACGGCCGGATGGCAGCGTGGCCCTGCGAGTGCGCTGAGCCGGTCGGTCCTTCGCCGCCTGCCCGACTCTCAGGCGCCGGGCACGTTCCCGACAGGGTGGCCGGACTGCGCCAAGCCCCACTCCGCCAGCGCGATGTCGAGCGCACGCAGATGACGCGGGTCCTTTCCCAACCACTGGGCCAGTTGCTCGGCGTTCTGCAAGCTCGGTGACGCATGCACGCAGGCAAAGAGCGACGCCGCGGTGCGAATGCACTCCTCGGGCACGAGCGTGCGCGTGACCGGCTCGTCGCGCTTCATTCGAGCCCGCCCGTGGGCGGATGAAAATTCCTGCGGCGACTGACGACCAGCGCGGCACCCGCGAGCGCCCAGAGGCGCAGGGCGCGATCGAATGCGCGCGGATGCGCCTGGTCCTCCCGCAACCAGAGCGTCAGCTTCAACGCGCCCGTGCGGCATGGGTTCTCCCTGAGGTCCATGTAGAGACGCCATGCGGTTTCCTCGGCGTACTGCGCCTTCGGATCGTTTTGCGGGACCACTGCTACTCCAGGCGCTGTGTTGTTGATTCGGAACGACGACCGTCGAGGCCGATGCAGGGCCGGGAATGCCGGCGCGCAAAGGCGTCTCTTGAAAATGACGTTTCGAAAACCGGAATGTTCAGCCGGGCGTTCCCGCACCCGTCGTGGGCTGCAGCACGGGAGGCCCTGTGACCTGCTGTTGCTGTTGCTGCTCCCGGGATTTCAGGTACGCCTTGCGCTTGCGCAGCCAGATCACGACGCCGGTCACGCTCAGCATCGCTACCACCAGGCCCATCACGGAAATCAGGATGCGCCCCGGCAGCCCGAGGATGCGGCCCGAGTGCACCGGGAACTGTGCCTGCACGAAGATATCGGCGGCCGTGCCCTTCCACGGCTCGCGGATGCCGACGAAGCGCCCGTCGACGCCATCGATATACAGGATCCGATGTCCGACGCCGCCTGACCCATGCTCGTCTTCCGGCGCATAGAACTGCGCGCCGTAGATGCCGAAAAGCTCGGCATAGAAGAGCTCCCCCACGGGTTCCTGCCAGCCGAGACGCTGCGCCTCCTGCGTTACCTTGCCGAGCACATCTGCATAGCCGAGCCGGGGGATCACCGGTTTTTCCTCGGGGGCGGGCTGGCGTTGCTCGAAAGGCATGGGCGTCACGTCGGACACCAGCGACATTGCAGGGAAGAACACCTCCCGGTACAGATTCAGCGAGAAGGCGGTGAACGCCACGATGAACAACAGCGCCCAGGTCCACAGGCTACCGGCGCGATGCAGGTCGAAATTCAGCTTGTATGAACCGCCGCGCCAGCGGACCTTCCACGCCGGCTTCCAGCGTTGCCACCAGGCCTTGGCTCCGTCGGCTGCGCGCGCCTCGCCCGCCGCGGGCTTCTTCGGCCGGCGCATCGGCAGCGTCAGGTAGAAGCCGGTGAAGCAGTCGATGGTCCAGACGAGCGCGATCACGCCCATCAGCCATACGCCCCAGCGATCGATGCCCCAGAACTTCGGCAGGTGCAGGCTGTAGTGCAATACGTAGAGAAACGAGACGAAGTTCTCCTTGCTGATCGGCCAGACCGCACCCCATTCGCGCCGCCCGAGTTCTTCGCCGGAAGCCGGATCGATGAAGACCTGGTTGAAGCCGGGCTTGAACAACTGGCCGGTGGCGGGATCGACGCGCGCCTGCACGCTGAAGGCCAGCGAATGCCCCGGCTCGGCGGCCATCGGCAGCGCCGATACCTGCACCTGCGGATGCCGCGCCTCGATCTGCCTGGCCAGCTCCAGCGACGACAAGGCCGAACCGGTCGTGCGGGCATCTGTGAGATGCGGATTGAGCCATTCGTCGATTTCGTGGTCCCACGAAATCACGGCGCCAGTCAGGCCGGCGACGAACAGAAATGCGGCCATCAGGAGGCCGGCCCAGCGATGCAGGGCCACGAGCATCAAGCGCATTCGGTATGTCCCTCATCGGCGGCGGGCGCGACACCCGTGCACCGGGGCTCCTGCCATCCACCGCCCATTGCACGGTAGAGCGAGACCCGTGCCTGCAGACGCGCCATACGCAGCTGCACCGAAAGATCCTGCGCGGCGTAGAGAGTGCGCTGCGCATCGAGCAATGCGAGCAGGGTCTCGGCGCCAGCGCGATAGCGGGCTTCGGACAATTCTGCCGCACGGCGCGCCTCGGCAAGCTCGGCTGCCTGTGCAGCGGCCTGCGCATCGATCGCCGACACACCATTCAGCGCCGTCTCAGCATCCGCGAACGCACCGACGATAGCGGCCCGGTAGTCGGCCAGCAGTTCTTCGCGCTTCGCCTCGGCCAGTTGCCGATTGCCGGCCAGGCGCCCTCCGTCGAAGACCGGCGCCGCCAGACCGGCAGCCAGGCCGTAGAGCGGATTGTCGAAGAGCCTGCCGAAACGGCTTTCCCCGGTGCCCACCGTCGCACTCAGGGAAACGGTCGGCAGCAGCGCGGCGCGTGCCGCCAGCACGTTGGCGTCGGCGGCGGCCAACCGGGCTTCCGCGCGCGCGATGTCCGGGCGGCGCACCAGCAGGGCAGAGGGCGCGTCCACGCCGATGACGGGAACCTGAAGCGCGTCGAGCCGCGGCCCTTGCAGTTCGAACGCCTTTGCCGTGGTGCCCAGCAACAGTGCGAGCGCAGTCTCCGCATCGCTGGCCTGCTGACGCAACGCTGCGTGTGCGCGCTGCTGTGCAGCCACCAGTCCACGCTGCTGCGCGAGATCCAGCGGCGACACGGCGCCGGCGCGGCTACGCGCCTCCACCAGTGCCAGCACGCGACGCGCATTGTCGAGATTGCGCGTGGCAATCTCGGCGCGCTCACGCAAGGCCAGCGCAAGCAGCCAGCTGCCGGCGACGTCTGCCGTCACCGTGAGCCGCACCGTTTCGCGGTCGAAGGTGCTGGCGCGCGAGCCTTGCAGCGCCTCGTCGCGCAACGCGGCGCTTCGGCCCCACAGGTCGAGTTCATAGGTGGCGGCAAAACCCGCGGCATAAGTGCTGCCGGCGACCGTGGCGTCACCGCCTAGGCGCCCCTCGCGGCCGATGCCGAGGCTGGCCGTGACCTGGGGCTGCAGTGCCGCGCCGGCGATGCGCGCCCGCGCATCGGCCTGCCGCACCCGCGAGACAGCAGCGGCCAGATCGTTGCTTTGCGATCGGGCGCGCGCAATCACCGCGTCGAGTTCCGTGCTGCCGAAGCTGCGCCACCATTGCGCATCGATCGGACCCGTGGTGTCGTCGACCTGCGCGTGACGCCACACGGAGGGAAGCTCCACCGCGCGCTCGGCACGGTCGCCGTGCAGCGCACAGCCGGACGTCAACGCCGCGCACAGCAAGGCCATCCAACAGGCAACGTAAACCGGGCGCGTCCTGGGCATGGTCACTCTCCCGCCAGTGCCACCACAGGGTCAAGCCGCGCGGCATTGCGCGCCGGCATGAATCCGAAGATCAGGCCCGTCAGCACTGCGCAGCCGAAGGCCCCCACGCTCGCCGCCAGCGAGAACAGCACCGGCACGCCGGCCAGCATCAGCCCCACGACGATGCCCAGCCCCGCGACGACGCCCACGGTGCCACCCACCGAAGTCACCAGCACCGCCTCGGTCATGAACTGCCGAAGGATGTCGCGCTGGCGCGCGCCCGTCGCCATGCGGATGCCGATCTCGCGCGTGCGCTCGCGCACCGTCATGAGCATCACGTTCATCACGCCGATGCCGCCGACGATCAGCGACACGATGGCGATCAGCCCCAGCATCAGCGTCATCGCGCGCGCCGTCTCGGTCTGCACGCGCAGCGCCTCGACGCGGTTCCAGATGCGCACTTCGCGGCCGGCCTGCTGGCGCGCCAGCTGCGCCTCGATGGCCTCCGCCGTCTCCTGCGCCCGCTCGATGTCGCGCACCTGCACGGCGATCCACGTCGGATGCGGGTGACCGTAGATCCGCGTCGTTGCCGCGGACAGCGGCACCACCACGCGGTCGTCCTGGTCCTCGCCGTCGTTGGCGCCCTTGGCGGCAAGCACGCCGACGATCTGGAACGGCACCTTGTCCACCAGGATGTCCTGGCCGACGGGGCTTTGACCGTCCGCGAAAAGCAGCTTGCGCACCGTCTGGCCGATCACGGCGACCTTGGCGACGCGCAGTTCGTCGTCCGCATCGAACATCACGCCTTCGGCCACGCCCCATCCGAGCACCGGAGCGAAGTCGATCGTGGCGCCGCCGCCTTCGGTCAGGTGGTCGATGTTGCCGCGCCGCACCACCACCTTGTCCTCGATGTAGGGCGCCACGCCCTCGACGTTGGGCAGCATGCGGAGGGCTTCCGCATCGGCCAGCGTCAGCGGCGCGCCGGGATTGCGGGTGCTCGCGACCTGGGCCGAGACGAACATGGTCCGCGTGCCGAAGGTCTCGAACTGCGCCATCACCTTCTTCTGCGAGCCGCCCCCGACCGCGAGCATCACGATGACCGATGCCACGCCGATGACGATGCCCAGTAGCGTGAGCCCGGTGCGAAAGCGGTTGCTCCACATCACGCGCCACGCCGTGCGCGTGGCCTCGCGCATGTCGGCCGCCATGGAGGCTCCGCCGCGCGATGCCTGCAGGTCGGGCATCTCGATGTCGACCGCAACGGTCGGCTGCTCCATGCCGCCCGAGTCCTCGACGATGCGCCCGTCGCGGATCTCGATGATGCGCCGCGCCTGCGCCGCCACCGAGCGGTCGTGGGTGATGAGGATCACGGTGTGGCCTGCATCCGCCAGCTCGTGCAGCAACGCCATCACTTCGGCGCCGCTCTTGCTGTCCAGGGCGCCGGTGGGCTCGTCCGCAAGGATGATCCGCCCACCGTTCATCAGCGCACGCGCGATGGCCACGCGCTGCTGCTGGCCGCCCGAGAGCTGGTGCGGGCGGTGGTGCAGCCGCGCGCCCATGCCCAGCCGTTCGAGCAGGGCAACGGCACGCGCATGCCGCTCGGCTTCCGGCATTCCGGCATAGAGCGCGGGAATCTCCGTGTTCTCCAGCACCGATTCGCTGGGCACCAGGTGGTAGCCCTGGAACACGAAACCGAAGGCCTCGCGGCGGAGCCACGCGAGCGCATCGCCGTCGAAGGTGGACACGTCGCGCCCGTCGAAGAGGTAGCGTCCCGCGCTGGCCCGGTCGAGGCAGCCGAGGATGTGCATGAGCGTGGACTTGCCGGACCCCGAGGCACCGACGATGGCGACGAACTCGCCCGCGTGCAGCTGCAGGGAGATGCCGTGCAGCACCGTCACGGCGGGGCTGCCGCCTTCCGCGCCGCCCTCCCCTTCGCGGCCACCGTACGACTTGCGGATGTCCTGCAACTCGATCAGGGGCCTGGGGGTCTCCCCGCGCGCGGGCTTCCGAGGCGGTGTCATTCCTTCGCCGCCTTGCCCACGACGATGCGCTCGCCGGCCTGCGCCCCTTCGAGCACCTGCGCCGCCAGGCGGTTGCGCACACCGATGCGCAACTCGCGCCGCTCCACCTTGCCGTCGGCGCGCAACACACGGGCGGTGAAGCGGTCGGCGCTGCCGGCCACGGGCACGAGTGCAGCCAGCGGCACAGTGAGCACGTCCTTCTCGGCGTACTCGACGAACGATACTTTCGCGGTCATCTGCGGCATGAGCTCGCCGTCGGCGTTGTCGACATCGAAGAGCGCGGTATAGACCACCACCTTGCTGGACGCGGCCGACTGGCGCGCTCCGCTGTCGCTGTTGCCCGACTTGTTCTCCGGCAGCGGCGGCGCGGGCAGCAGCTGGCGCACCTTGCCTTGCCACTGGCGCCGGCTTTCGCCGAGTGTGGTGAAGTAGACCGGCATGCCCGCCTTGATGCGGCGCACGTCCGCCTCCGACACCTCGGACCACACGGTCATCGACGACAGGTCGGCGATGCGCAGCACATTCGGCGTCTGGTAGGTGGCATTCAGCGTCTGGCCTTCGCGCGCCTCGACGGACACGATGGTGCCGGCCATCGGCGCGTAGATACGGGTGTAGCCGAGCCTGGCCTCGTCGGCCTTCAGCGTGGCCTGGGTCTGCGCGATCTGGGCTTCGAGATTGCGCACTCGCGCGGCGGCGGAAGCCAGCGTGGCCTCCGCACTCTGCACGTCTTCTTCGCGCGTCGCACCGTCGGCAGCCATCTGGCGCTGCCGCGCCTGTTGCTGCTGCGCGAGGCGGTGCTGCGCCTGCTGGTCCGCCAGCTGTGCCCGCTGGCCCGCGAGCGACGCCCGGCCCGCATCGACCGTGGCCTGCTGCACGCTCGGATCGATCTCGACCAGCAACTGCCCCTTGGCGACGATGTCGCCGGGCTGCGCCCGCAGCTTGAGGATCTGGCCCGAGACCTGCGCGCCCACGTCCACATAGTGCCGCGGCTGCAGCACGCCAAGCGCGGTTACGCTCGATTCGATGGTCGTCCGCGCCACTGCCACCGACTCGACCTCGGCAGCGGAGCCGCGCCCCCAGAGCATGCCGGCGCCCGCCACGGCCGCCAGCGAAACGAGCGACAGAGCCACCGCGTAGCGGCGACCGGCGCGCTTCGGGGCACCGCTACTGACACCACTGTTCATCCCGCCACCCCGCTAGGCCGAAAGACGCTGCGTGCGCGGCCGGGAATGAAAACCGGCCAGCGGCAGCATTCCGGCGCCATGGCCGCCGGGCTCTCCGAACTGCGACTCATACGAACCCTGTGGCGTCGCACCCTGGCTCCGGCACGTCGAGCAGGGGCCGTGGATCTGCACGTCGAACGCACCGGCCGACGGCAACCCCCGGCTCAGCGCCACGCGCATGAGCACCTCGCGCAGATCGCGGTCATGAACCTCGGCGACGGCTCCGCAGCCGCCGCAGCGCATGCGCACGCCGCAGGGCTCGGCGTCCGGCATCTTGTAGCGGAACACCGCCAGAGCACCGCCGCGGCTTCGCACCCATTCGCGCATGATCAGGCCGCTCTGCTCGAACTCCTTGAGGATGCGGTAGACCGTCGTCAAGCTCACCGAGGTGCCGCGCAGCAGCATGCGGCGGAAGACTTCTTCGCCTCGCTGCCACTCCTCACCGGCATCCGCGAGGGTCTGGAGCACGCAGACGCGCACCGCGGACGGTCGCAGGTTGGCCGCCCGCAGTTGCGCCAGGAAGGCAGGACGCGGCGGCTGCGGCAGGGCTTTATGTGCTTGCGGTTGGTCGTTCACGCGGCGAGGCTTTCGAGTCGGGGCCGGGCGCGGTCTTCCGCGATGCGCCCCGCGCGCATGGTGATCACGCGGTCGGCCAGGTGGAAGTAGCGGTCGTCGTGCGAGATCACGACCAGCAGGTGCCCCTTGGCACGCAGCTCGGGCAGCAGCTCGGTGTAGAACAGATGACGGAAGGTCGGATCCTGGTCGGCCGCCCATTCGTCGAACACCAGCACTGGCCGCCCTTCGAGATACGCATGCACCAACGCCAGGCGCTTGCGCTGGCCGGTGGAAAGATCGGTGGTGGTGAACAAGCCATCCTTCACGGAGACCTTGTGCGCGATCTCCAGGCGTTCGAGGTACGGCAACGCAGCCTCGGGCAGGCCGGCAGAGGACGCGCAGCCGGAGCCGTCCGCCACCAGATCCTCGAAGAGGTAGAAGTCGGAGAACACGGTGGTGAAGAGCTGCCTGTAGTCGTCCCGGGCCTCGGGCGTGACGACCTTGCCGTCGACGAATATCTCCCCGCCTTGCGGCGCATAGAGGCCCAGCAGCAGCTTGATCATGGTGGTCTTGCCGGAACCGTTGTCACCGACCACGAAGACCAGCTCGCCCTTGTTCAACCGCAGGTCGACGGGGCCCAGCACGAACGCGTCGCTGCCCTCCGCGGCGTCGAAGGCATAGCGCACTCCGCGCAGTTCGATGGCGCTGCCCAGGCGCACTTCGCTAGGCGCGCGGTCCAGGTGCAGATGCGGCTCGGGGCTTGCGAAGCGCGTCGACAGGTCGGCAATGCGCTGGAACGCCACCTTGGCACGGCCCACGCCCGGCAGCGCGCCTGCGATCTGGTCCATCGGCCCCTTGAGGAACAGCAGCACGAGAACGAAACCGCTCAGCACCACGGGATCGGTGTTGCGGAAGGCCGCCCAGCCCAGGATCAGAGCGATCAGCAGGAAGAACAGCGCCGAACCGAAGGCCGTGGCGATCACGTAGGTGTTGATCGCCCGGCTGTTGACGGTGCGGATGCTGTCGACGATGCGTTCGATCTGCCCGCCGAACACCAGCGCGCGGCGCGAGCGATGCATGCGCAACTCCTTCGCACCCTCGCTGATGCCGCGGTAGGCCTTGTGCAGCTGCTCTTCGTAGTCGCGCGCCTTCCAGAAGCCGGCCACGCCGCGGGTTTGTGCCACCACCTGTATGGAGATGCCGATGACCAGTGCCACCATCAGCACGCAGAACAACGGAAACGACAGCACCGCCAGATAGGTCAGGCATCCCAGGGCAATGGCCAGCGAGATCAGCGTCGCGGAGAAAGCGAAGGCCACGTCGCTGATCATGTCCACGTCCTGCGACAGCACGGGCATCAGCCGGTGCGTGCGATAGCGCTCCAGCGCATCGATCGGCGCCGACAGGATCTTCTGGGCCAGGCTCTTGCGGATCTGCGAGACGAGTCGCTGCCCGACGAGATTGGTCGAGACGTCCGAGACCACGCGACCGATCAACGACACCGCGCACAGCGCAACGAAAGTCAGCAGCAGGCCGCCGGCGAGGCCGCCGGACGTGTTCAGCACCTTGTTGATCGTGGCCAGCAGCAGTACGGTGGCCACGCCGGCGGCGATGCCGGTGAACGACGACAAGGCCATCCATGGGAGAAAGGGCTTCAGCAGGCGCCTGATTTCGGCGGCATCGCCATTCGAAGATGTCATGCGAAAGTCTTTCCGCCCCTGGGGCGACAACGACCCGGCAGCGTGGACCTCCAGCGACCGGACGGGTAACGAATGGAAGACGACCGGGCGGATGGCCAGGGTCGCCGGCAGCTCGGAGCCGCTCCCCATTCAACGGGCGACGCTCCGAAATGTTCATGCGGCCTCAGCGTGAACACCGGAGCCCTCCGTCCGTCCTATCTGCATGCACGCCGAATTCCATTTGCCTTCCGAGTCCCGGACCGGGCCATGATTGCGCTGCTGGAACCCCTGTTCCAGGGAGAGCACGCGAGGCATGGCGAGGCCCTCCAGTGCGCGCCGCAGCCGCCCGCCAATGCCATCGGGGTGGCCGATCTGCTGCACGACCCCGCCCTGCTGAACGACTTGCTATATCGCCAGGCCCGACATCTCGGCGCCGATGTCCGCGATCTGCGGGCGGTAGCCTCCGCATGGAGCCTGGAGTACCTGGGCATGTGGCTGCCGCCAATGGTGGCTGCAGCCAGCGTGCTGCAGCATGCCTTTCCGGCGGCGCCGGAACAGGTCTGGGTGAGCTTCGACGAAGCCGGCGATCCGCTCGGCTTCCACATCCGCGACCTGGGCTGGCCGATGACAGGCGCCAGCACTGCGCAGCGCTATGCGCCGATGTTCTGGCAGCACCTGGAGCCGCTCTTCGCAGCCATCAGCCGCCTGACGAAGCTCGCGCCAAAGATTCTCTGGAGCAACACGGCGCGGCACATCGAAACCATCCTGAACGAAGCACTGGCCATGACCGGCTGCGCGGCGCCGATCACGCAGGACCGGGACCGGCTGCTGCGCGACGCGACCTGGCCGCAGGCGCGCGTCCATCCCCTGTACGCGCCCCGGCGGGAGGTGCGCAGGATCGAGGCCGGCCGCTGCGAAACCCTGACGCTGTACCGGCACTGCTGCCTGAACCACCTGCTGCCCGGCGAGACGCACTGCGGCCCATGCCCGCTCGCACCTGCGTACCGCAGGGACCGGGCCGAAGCGGAAGAACGGAACGCCTGAGCGGCGCATGGGCCCTCGCAGATGAACAGATTCACGGCTGCCTCGTCTTTCTCAGGCGGCGGCACATCAGCCACCACTTCAGACCAGACCAACATCGAACGCCCATGTCCAAAGCCAAACTCGTCTACATCCTGTCCCTGAGAAATGCCGCGGCCGACCAGGCCGGCCAGTTCATCGACTACAAGGGCGAGCGGCGCTACATGAAGTCACCGCTCGAATACCTCGCCGAGGCGCTGGACGGCACGTCGCTGGGCGACGCGTATTCGCTCGAGGGGATCATCTACGACGACGACCAGAGTTCGCCGCGCGACCGCAAGTCGCTGCAGGACTACGGCTTCGCCTGCGAGCCAGGCAAGAAATGGATCTTCCCCGCTGACCTGCGCACGCAAGGCAAGCGGCTGAACGACATGCTGCACCCCATCGCGTCGACCTACCGGCAACTGCCCCTCGACGCCCCCGACCGCGCCAAGGGAAAGAGCGACTTCGAGCGCCGCCTGTACGACAAGCTGGTGGAACTCGAGGCCGACGTCGTTGTGCTCGACGGGCTGCTGGTGATCCTCGACGAACTGGTGCGCCCGGGCGCGCCGTTTCACCGGCGGATCGCGAATATCCATCCCGGCATCACGCGCATCGAGTCGCCCTATGAGCGCCGCGGCGCCCACGCAACGCTGGACGCGCTGTACGGCGCGCAGGGCAAGCGGGTGGTCGACTGGAACACCCTCGAGAAAGTCGATGTCGCCCCGGTCACCATGACCGGCGCGTCGTTCCACTACGTCGACAACGGCATCGACTCCGGCGAGGTCATCTTCGACGTGCTCGACACGAAGATCGAGCCCGGAGAAACGATCCTGGAACTGCGCTGGAACAACTTCAACAACAGCCTGTTTCCCGCGCTGCACCAGGGCCTGGCCCTGCTGGCCGAGACCACCATGGCCCCGGTTGCCGCGTGAACACCCGAGCGCACCCGGCGCCATGTCCAGCAACTTCCTGGGCGATTGCCTCACTCGCGCATGCGAGCCCTCTTCATACACAGGAGTCGATCTTCAATGCAACACGTCCATGATCTGATCGGGATCGGGTTCGGCCCGTCCAACATCGCGCTGGCCATCGCGCTCGAGGAAAAGCGCCATGCGGGCCGCCCGTTCGACGCCCTGTTCATCGAGAAGCAGCTGAGCTTCGCCTGGCACCCGCACATGCTGCTGGACCATGCGCACATGCAGATCTCGTTCCTGAAGGACCTGGCGACGCTGCGCAACCCGACCAGCCGCTTCACCTTCATCAACTACCTGCACGAAAAAGGCCGCCTGACGGACTTCGTCAACCTCAAGAGCTTCTTTCCGAGTCGCCACGAGTTCAACGACTACCTGTCCTGGGCCGCGGAGCAGTTCGACGACGCCTGCGCCTACGGTGAAGAGGTGTTCGAGGTGCTTCCCGAGGAAAAAGGCGGCGAAGTAGCCCTGCTGCGCGTGCGCTCGCGCAACCACTCGGGCAAGCTCGTCGAGCGGCTGACGCGCAACCTGGTGGTCGGCATCGGCGGCATGGCCAACATTCCCGACAGCTTTCGCACCCTGCGGAACGACCCGCGCGTGTTTCATTCCAGCACCTACCTGCAGGACATCGCACAGATCGGCAACCCGCGGCGGGTGGCCGTGGTGGGCGCGGGGCAAAGTGCAGCCGAGATCTTCATGGACCTGCAGGGCCGCCCCGGCACGCCGCAGGTCGACCTCATCACGCGTGCCCGCTCGATCCGCCCGGCGGACGACAGCCCCTTCGTGAACGAGATATTCAACGCCGAGTTCACCGACTACACCTTCAGCCGCTCGGAGGCCGAGCGCGCGGCACTGCTTGACGAGTTCTGGCATACCAACTACGCCGTGGCCGACCTCGAGCTGATCCAGCAGATCTTCAAGTCCTTCTACCAACAGCGGGTGATCGGCGGAAACCGGCTGCGCCTCCTGCGCCGGCACGACATCCGCGGAGTGACTGCCGATGGCCACGGCGTGCACCTCACGCTGTGGGACCAGAACGCGATGCGCGAAAGCACCGTCAGGTACGACGCAGTCGTGCTCGCCACGGGTTATGCAAGGGAGCATCACAAGACGCTGCTGTCGCCGCTGGACCCGTACCTGGGGGACTACTCGGTCGACCGGCATTACCGGCTGCAGGGCACGCCTGACTTCCGCCCGGCCATCTACCTGCAGGGCGCCTGCGAGGATTCGCACGGCCTCAGCGACACCCTGCTGTCGGTCACGTCGGTGCGTACCGGAGAGATCGGCAGCGCCCTGCTCGCGACGCCGGCCGGTCCTGCCGTCCAGGTGCACCAGGAGCACCAGGAGCACCAGGAGCACGAAGCGATCGGAACCTGAGTTTTTTCGGGCATCGGACCCCGGGGCGAAAAAAGTTGCGACGGTGTGTCTCTGTTTTATGAGTTCGAACGTCTTACTCATAGAAGCGCCAGAGACCGGAAATCGGGCCGGCATCCGCGCCCGAAGGTAAATACGTCTTACTTTTAATTGAAACCCTGGAGTCCCTGACTTATGCGTCCCTTGCCTCGTCAACATCTACTGAATGCCGCTCTTGCTGCTGCCTTCGGAACTGCCCTCGGGTTGCTGAGCCCCGTTGCCATGGCTCAGACGCCAGGTCAGGCGGCCGTGCAGGTGTTCGAGGTCAAGGTGCCGGCACAGCCTGTGGCAACGGCACTGAACGAGCTCTCGCGGCAGACCGGCGTTCAGGTCTTTGCCGCAGGCGACGTGGTGGCCGGCGTCGGCTCCCAACCGGTGTCGGGCAGGCTGACCGTGGCGCAGGCCCTGGAGACAATGCTCGCAGGCACCGCCCTGCGCGCCACCCGGACTGAAAACGGCGGCTACGCCGTCCGTCGCGCCGCGGACGTGCCGGCCTCCTCCTCCTCGACGCTCCCCACCGTCACCGTTCTCGCTGAAGGCGAGGCCGAAACGGCTTCGGGCCCGCTCAAGGGCTATGTCGCCAAGCGCAATGCCGTCGGTACGAAGACCGACACGCCGATCATCGAAACCCCTCAATCGATCTCGGTCGTCACGTCCGATTTCATCGAGGCGACCGGCGCACTGCGCCTGAAGGATGCGCTGGCCTACACGCCCGGCATCAACGTGTCGCCGTGGGGCGCGGATTCGCGCTTCGACTGGACCATCATCCGCGGCTTCGACGCGCAGACGCCCGGCTACTACCTGGATGGCCTGCAGCTGCGCAACAACAACGGCTGGGCCGTCTGGCAGACCGAGAACTACGGCACCGAGCGCATCGAGGTCCTGCGCGGCCCGTCGTCGGTGCTGTACGGGCAGACCGGCCCCGGCGGCATGATCAACGTGGTCAGCAAGCGTCCGACCGAGGAGCCGCTGCGCGAACTGCAGGTGCAGCTCGGAGACAACTCCCGCCGCCAGGTCGCGGGCGACTTCTCGGGCCCGCTCGACGAGCAGGGCAAGGTGCTGTACCGCATCACTGGACTGGTGCGCGACGCCAAGCTGGATGCCAGCGGACTGCCGAACGACCGCACGTACATCGCGCCGTCGCTCACCTGGAAACCGTCGAGCGACACCTCGCTCACCCTGCTGTCGCACTACCTGCGCATCCGTGACGGCAGCTCCTACGGCAGCTTCCCGGAAGTCGGCACGCTGCTGCCCAACCCGAACGGCAAGTTCTCGCCGAAGACCTACGTGGGCGAGCCCGGCTTCGACCACTTCAACCAGGACCAGTGGATGGTGGGCTACCTGCTCGACCACCGCGTGAACGACACCTGGACGCTGCGCCAGAACGTGCGCTACGGCTCCATCAAGGTCGATTACCGGCAGGTCTACAACGCGAGCAACTTCGTGACCGTCAACCCCGACGTGCCTTCGGACCCGGCCAACTTCCGCACGCTGAGCCGCTTCCCCTTCGGCAGCAAGGAGAGCGCGCGACTCTTCACGATAGACAACCAGGCGCAGGCCAAGTTCAAGCTCGGCGACTGGCAGCACACCTTCCTGTTCGGCGTCGACTATCAACGTTCGCGCAACTACCAGCGCACCTACAACGCCGGCACGGTATCGAACATCGACGGCTACAACCCGGTGTACACGAACGACGTCGTCCCCCTGGACCCGTGGTTCGACGCCAAGACCAGCCTTGAGCAGACCGGCTTCTACCTGCAGGACCAGATCAAGTGGGGCAACTGGGTCGCCACGCTGGGTGGCCGCTATGACACCGCGACTGCCCGCCTGAACAACTACCTCGACGGATCGACGACGCGCATCACGGACCACAAGTTCACGAGCCGCGCGGGCCTGGTCTACCTGCATCCGAGCGGCTGGGCGCCGTACATCAGCTATTCCGAGTCGTTCTCGCCGACGGTGACGATCGACCCCGAGACGAGCAAGCCGCTGAAGCCAGAGACCGGACGCCAGTACGAAGCCGGCGTGCGCTACCAGCCCCTGGACGGCAAGAGCAAGTACAGCGCCGCGATCTTCGACCTGCGCCGCCAGAACTACATCACCTACAACTCGACCTACCAGCCGAAGCAGACCGGCGAGATCCTGGTGCGCGGCGTCGAGTTGGAAGCAGCCTTCCAGCCGGTCAAGAACATGAACGTGATCGCGGCCTACACCTACACGCCGAAGGCGGTGGTCACGGCCAGCAGCACGGCGAGCGAAATCGGCAAGCAGATGCAGGCCGTGTCGCGCAACCAGCTGTCGGTGTGGACGGACTACCGTTTCGATTCCGGCATCAAGGTGGGCCTTGGCGCGCGCTTCATGGGCTCCAACCACGGCTACCAGGAGTCCGCGGCAGCCAAGGTGCCGTCGTACACGCTGATCGACGCACTCGTCGGCTACGACTTCCAGCGCTGGAGCCTGGCGCTGAACGTGCGCAACCTGACCAACAAGACCTACATCAGCAACTGCAGTTCGGGCAGCTGCCGCTACGGCGAGCTGCGCAAGGTCGTCGCTACGGCAACCTACCGTTTCTGACGGGGACGCGCCGCCCGGGAGCGCGTCAGCTCCCGGCGACCCTTCTCATCCTGTCTTCTCAAGACAAAAAAACGGCCTTCATTTCTGAAGGCCGTTTTTCTTTCACTTTCCTCTTCTTAATTTCTGTTTGTCTGCTCGCGTGCGTGCGGGCCGTGACCCGCACGCGATCGCGCTACGCCAGCACCTCCGTGCGTGCCAGGTGCTGCCTCAGGCTGGCGAGCATCTGCGGGTGTCGGATGATGCTCAGGTGATCGGCGTCGGGCACGATCTCGGACGACAGCACCGGGGCGCTGTCCGACCAGTTCCTCAGCACGCCGCGTTCCTGCAGCGACGCATCCGCGAGAAAGACGTGCATGGGCACGTCGATGCGGTCGTAGGCGCATTGCTCTGCCCGCAGGCGCTTGTCGAGCCGGATCCACATTTCGCATTCCAGCGATTCTTCGCCCGGCCCGTCGAGGGGGAACTCGCGGCCGGCAAACAGCATTTCCTCGAGCACGTATGCGCGCTCGGAGCCCCCCATCCGCGCCAGCAGTTCATGCCAGCGGTCGGCCATCTGCGAACGTGCCAGCCAGGCGGCCAGTGCCTCCTCGGCCTGCCGGCGCTGCACGTCCGTGAGGGTGCGCGTGGCCCGCAGGGCGGTGTTCTCGAAGACGTCGACCATGCCCACGAATTCGATCTCGACGCGACCCTGCAACTGGCGCACCACCTCGAACGCAAGATCGCCACCCGACGACCAGCCGAGCAGCGCGCAGCGCCCCTGCAAGGCAGTCGCCGCAATGAAGTCCGCGTACTCCGCGGCAATGGCCTGGACATCGAAGCCGCGCCAACGCTTTCGCGTGAAGACATGGCAAGCGAAACCGTAGACCGGCCGGTCGTCCTGCAGTGCCTGCGCCAGCGGCAGGAACTCGCGCGAGTTGACCATCAGGCCCGGCAGGCAATAGAGCGGCGTTCCGCTGCCGGTTGCGTTGAAGCAGACGGCGTTGTGCTCCTGCTCGAACTTCTGGCGCAGGCGAGCCGCGAGATCCCTCAACGAGCCGCTTTGCATTACGTCGATCAGGGACAGCCAGCTTCCGCCAGGAACGCTCTCGCGGATGCGAGCGATGAGCTTGAGGCTGATGATGGAGTCGCCGCCGAGCTCGAAGAAGTTGTCGTTGCGGCCCACACGGGTCACTCCGAGGACTTCGG